>CAZEQQ010000015.1:0-16624 GCA_964514425.1 uncultured archaeon | reverse complement strand
TCTATACCTGTTCAGAAGAGATATGTGGTTGCAATTGTTCTTTTTTGCTTCTTTTACTGCTTCTTTTATTACTTTTCTACTTTCTTCACAATTGTCTGAGAGGAATGAATAGGGTACCTCTAACGTTTCTAGTAATGGTATCATTACTCTTCCCATTTTTTTATGTTGAGGTTCATCTTTTTCTCCTGGTTGCCCTCTCCATCCTATCATCATGATCATTGGTATAGAATATACTTCTTTATCTGTTAATGATGTTAAGGGATTAACTGTTTTCCCTACCCCTGAATTTTGCATGTAGACAACAGCTAATTCGTGTGTTGCTAAATGGTATCCTGCAGCTACTGCTACAGCTTCGCACTCGTTACACGCTATGATATTGGTTAAGTCTTCTCCATGTTTATCATGAAGGAAACTCATCCACGCTTTAAACGTTGAATCAGGCACTCCCGTGAAAAAAGTTAAGTGTTCTTCTTTGAACAATCCAAATAATTCTTCGCATTTCATCAGTTTTTACCTTTTTTACCATTCTATGATTAATGTTATACTCTCTTTACTACGCTCTATTTGTTCTTTTATTCTGGTATTAATGTCAGAATTTCTTTTATTGGCATACAGTATTCTTTTGACGCTTCATGACAGCGATGATGTTGTAATATACTTTCTGCTGTTTTTCTCATAGCTGGATACGCGCTTCTTAACAGATGGTTTGCATAGATGACGACTTTTACTCCTGCTTCTATCAATTCTTCTTCTGTTATTACTGAATAGGATGAAGGTACAACTACTAACGGCACTTTATTTTCGAACTCATTGTATCTTTTACAGAATTCTAACACTTCTGTCGGTTCTTTTTCTTTACTGTGGATCATTATTCCATCTGCCCCAGCGCCTATATATGCTTGTGCTCTCTCTATTGCATCGTCTACTCCTTTTTTGAGGATCAGGCTTTCTATTCTTGCTATGATCATGAAGTCTTCTGTTATCTGTGCTTTCTTTCCAGCTCGTATTTTTTCACTGAATTCTTCTTTTGTGTCTTGGGTTTGTTCCACATCTGTTCCGAAGAGAGAATTTCTCTTTAACCCTGTTTTATCTTCTATTATTACTGCTGATACTCCTGTTCGCTCTAATGTTCTCACAAAGAACACAAAATGTTCGATTAATCCTCCTGTATCTCCATCTAATATCATAGGTTTAGTAGTTACGTCAAATATCTCATTTATTGTTTGCAATCGTGAAGTGTGATCTACGTATTCTATGTCGGGTTTCCCTTTTGACGTTGAATCTGTTAAACTTGACACCCACATGCCGTCAAACTCTCGTATACTTTCTCCTTCCTCTAGTCTCGTTTCTTCTACTATTCTTCCTGTTAACCCACTGTGCACTTCCAATATTCTTACTATTGGTTTAATCGCTATTAATTCTCTGAGTTTCTTTATTCTTCTTTCTGGTGTTGTCCCAAATCCTAATTTTTCTTTTATCAAATCCGTTGAAGATAAACCTGGTATATATTCTGGTTCTACTAATTCTCCATCCCATTCTTTAAGTACCTCTATCACTTTTTCTCTTATTTTACTCTGTACTCCTGTTTTCCAATCCGTTCCATGTACTACATAGTCTGGTTTAAGTTTTCTTAGATTTTCTGTATACTCTAATGTGTGTTGAGGGATAATCTCTTTTACTCCCATCACATTTTCTAATATTTCTTTCCTTTGTTGATATTTCAGCACTGGAGTTCTTCTATATGTTGCTATTGCTTCATCTGTCAATAGTCCTATTGTTACTTCTCCTAGCTTCCTTGCTTCTTTTATGATATTTATATGTCCATTATGGATAAAATCTGCGCTCATTGCTACATATACTTTTTTCATTGCTATTCGCCTTATTCCACAATTTCTGCTAGACTATTTATTAATTATGCTTAAGCCTTAATTTTCTCTTTCTAATTGCTTTTTTCGCTTTTCTTTCATTGTTTTTCACATTTTCTCAAACTACTTTAATTTTAGTTCATATTTTCTTGTTTTTTTCTTTTTCTTCAGTGAAAACTAAATTAATATAAAGGGAAAAGATAAGTTTGGTTTAATGATAGCTATTGTCCTAGCTGCTGGAATGTCCAAGCGTTTACACCCTTATACAGAGTTTAAACCTAAAACACTTTTACCTCTTAAGGATAAGTGTATTTTAGATTACATTTTGTTTTCTTTGGAAAATCATCCTAAAGTTGAGAAAGTTTATGTTGTAACAGGACACGGACATGAACATGTTAAAGAGCATATTGCTCGGAATTTTAACACTTTAGAATACGAGTATGTCTATAATCCTGAATATAACACAAAAGAAAATATTTATTCTGTTTACCTCGCTCTTCTTCATCTTAAAAAGTCTTCTGACATTTTGATTATCAATTCTGATGTTGTTTTTGAGTCTAAAATTATGTCTGATTTTTTGGATGATAGTAGTAGAGATGAGATAATTATCGATAACCATAAGGTTTTAGGCGAAGAAGAGATGAAAGTTTTCCTTACTGCTGATGGGGAGATTACTAAAATCAGCAAAAAGTTAGATCCTCCTTCATCACATGGTGAGTATATTGGTGTAGCCAAAATTAGTGCTGATTCTTTACCTTATTTTACAGCTACCACACGAAGAATGATTGAACAAGAAAAAATTGATGACTACTATGAACAAATTTTCCAGCAGATGGCAGATGAAGGCAAAAGTCTTCATGCCTTTTATTTTGATTCCCATTATAAGTGGATCGAGGTTGACACCTTTCATGATTTAGAGATTGCCAAAGGAATTGTACAAGATGAAAACTAATATTGATTTAATCCCAAAAATTGTTCATATACACGAAGAAGAAGGAAACATTCCTCTTTTTGAAAAATTAGCTGAAGTTAATCTTCATTATGAAAATCCTTTAGTTGTTGCTGATGAGTTTACCCAACAATTCATTTCTGTTATCGACATTGACCTTTTTAAGCGTCACACCACTGAAATTATTTCTTCCAATGACATCGTTTTTCTTGGTCATCTTTTACAGAAATACATTGTTAGAGATGAAGATGTTATTATCAGTATTGGTGGTGGTACTGTTTCTGATGCTTGTAAATATTTAGCTCATAAGCTCCATAAGCCTCTCATTTCTATTCCTACTGCTATTTCTAACGACGGTATAGCTTCTCCTATCTCCGTTTTAAAGGGTGATAAAGACGCTAAAGTTAGTATGGGTACAATGATTCCCACTGGTATTTTTATCAGTTTAGACTTGATTTCTAAATCTCCTACCAAATTAATCTTATCTGGTATAGGTGATTTAATTTCCAACATTACTTCTGTTTGGGATTGGCGTTTAGCTTATAAAGTCAAAAAGCAGGCTTACAATGAATTTTCAGCTTCTATTGCTCTTAATGCTGCTTACTCTACTTTTTACTATCTTGTTGGAGCTACTCAGACCGATTTCCAAAATATTCGTGACCCTTACTTCCTTAATCTTCTTACTCGTGGGT
The DNA here is from genome assembly GCA_964514425.1 of uncultured archaeon. GTDB lineage: Archaea > Asgardarchaeota > Heimdallarchaeia > Heimdallarchaeales > Heimdallarchaeaceae > CAZEQQ01. Next base: position 13,118 of record CAZEQQ010000015.1, on the reverse strand, counting down.
TGATATTAAGCGGTTTAGCTATGTCTATTACTGGTTCCAGTCGTCCTTGTAGTGGTTCTGAGCATGAGATTAGCCATGCTATGGATCAATATTACGGCGGTTTCTCTACTCATGGTATCCAAGTTGCTTTAGGAACTGCTTTTGCTTCTTATCTCCAAAATAATAACTTTGAGAATATCATTAGATTTCAAAAAGCTGTAGGATTGCCCATTCAGCTTTCAGATATGAACTTAACTAAAGAGAAGTTTTTAGATATTCTTGATTTAGCTCCTGGAACACGTGCTGACCGTTACACTATTCTTGAACATCTTAATCTTACCAGAGATCAGTATAGTGTCAAGTTAGATGAATGGAGTGAAAAGGTTGAACGCATTATTGGAGAATAACGATCCCAAGAAATTATCTATCAAAGAGATGCGAGCTATTGCTCAATCTCCTGAACTTCTTGCTCGTTCTGAAGAGAATTGGTATGGTAAAAAAGTTAGTCGCAAATTTTCTATTTATTATACCAAATTTTTCATTCTTTTCAATATCACTCCTAATCAAGTTACTTGGTTAATGTTCTTTTCTGGTATTTTAGGTGCATTTTTATTCGCTTTTCCTTCTTTAATTACAGCTATCATAGCTTTTTTTGTTTTCCAGAGTTGGTTAATTTTAGATTGTTCTGATGGTGAAGTAGCTCGTTTAACAGGGAAAAAAAGTCTTTATGGTCCTTATATTGACCGTCTTAATCACATTGTAACTGATCTTTTCCTTCTCTTTTCTTTAGGTTTCAAAGTTTTTTACATTACTGGTGATACTTTGTACCTTTTCCTTGGTGCCCTTTTATCCATCTTAAACATCTTTTCTCGTCTTCTTTTCAATGTTATTAACAACATTATAGTTGAATATAAGGTTTACAAAACTTTTGAATCTGATCAATCGAATGCTACCATCGCAACTGGTGAAAAGAAGAAAAAATTTTTTCCTAAACTCTTAGATTTGTTGGAAAAAATTCAACTTAGAAGAATATTCACTGCTACCATTGAAATTTCTGTTATTTTTCTTATTTCTGCTATAGTTTACCATTTCTTCCCTATCACTTGGATTTTCATTGGATTGCTTTTCTTCTATCTTCTTGGAAATTTAGCTAATACCTTTGCACGTTTCTTCTACATTCACGTCAATTACAATAAAATCATCACTAAAAACTTAACATAAGAGTTTCTAGTATCACCTATTACTATTTTTTGTTGTTAAAATTTTTCTTTCTTTTTTGTTTTTTTCTTCATTCTTTTCTTTATTAGTTTAGTTTTTAAATAGTTCAGATATTTCTCTTTTGAGTAATTCATTTGGGGATAAAGTTTGGATAAAGGTTCACTTGAATACAAAGCTGTTAGTGGTGCTAAATGGTCTTTTCTTGGTAATGTTGGCACTAAAGCTATCACTCCTATCACTTTTATTATTATTGCTGCTTTAATCTCTTCTGAAGATTTAGGTATAGTTGCCATATCTACAGTTTTCATCGAATTAGCGGATATTTTTTGGTCTGCTGGTATGAGTCAAGCTCTTATTCAGAAGAAAGATGATATTCGTACTAGTGCTAACTTTGCTTTTTTTACTAATATTTTTCTTGCTTTTTTTGTGTATGGTATTCTTTTCTTTAGTGCCGATGTTGTTGCTGTTTTTTACAAAGATCCTCGTTTAACTTTAGTTCTACAGATTCAAGGCTTAAAAATTCTCATCAAATCTTTAAGTGCTGTTCATTTTGCTTTACTTCGCAGAAAACTTCAATTTAAAGCTATTTTTTATATCAACATTTTTACCACTACTCTTCCTAGTATTATTGTTGCTATTCCTTTAGCTTGGATGGGTTTTGGTTATTGGTCTTTAGTTTATGGTCGTCTTTTCGGCTCTTTTCTTGAGCTTATATTAGTCTGGTCTAAGAGTAACTGGCGTCCTTCCTTTGAATTTAATCCTAAAGAATATCTTTCCTTAATTAAATTTGGTTCTTGGCTCACTTTCGAGTTTCTTCTTTCTTGGTTTGTAAAATCTATTGATATTCTAATTATTGGCTATTTTTGGGATACAGAAACTGTTGGTATCTACAAGCTTGCCAAACATTTGTTGTCTAGTCTTTTTGAGTTAGTTTTTAATTCTACTAGACCTGTTTGGTATAGTCTTTTTTCTCGTATTCAGGACGATTTATTCAAAGTTACACGTATTTTCCTTAAACTCAACAAATTCTTCACTATGTTGGCTCTTCCTATGGGTATAGGTCTTTATTTCACTTCTGACCTTATTGTTAGTATTTTCTTTAAAGAATCTTGGGCAGGCTTGGCTTTATTTTTGTCTCTTTTAGGCTTATCTCAAGGGTTCTATAATTCTTTTTTTGCCATTAATCCTTCACTATATAGGGCATTAAAACATCCTGAAATACAGCCAAAAATTCTAGTTATTAAGTTAGTTATCCGTTTTCCTTTGTATATTCTTACTGCAGCTATTAGTTTAGAATTCTTCCTTTATGCTATCATTGCTGAAAAGTTATTCATTAATTTCTTCTTACATTCTTTTTACACTTACAGGATTTTGAAGATTAATCCTTTTTCACGTTTGATAGACCTCAAATTCATTTTTTTGGCTTTAACCATTATGATAGTTTGTGTTTCTCTTTTTACTCTTGTTTCAGACTTGATCAGTAAATATCTTAGTTTACCTTTTATGATACTTATCGGTATAGTAAGTTATTTTCTTGTTCTTTACCCCTTTGAAAGAGGTTTCATTGGGGAAGTGAAAGAATTAGTTCTCATTCATAGAAAACAGACTTCACCTAAACCTGAAGCTGAGCAGAGTTTACATGAGTTTCACTGATATTTATCATACTCACAGAAGTAACAAATCTAAAACGTCAGTTATTAGTTTCTTTCTTCTTTTCCTCTTCTTCTGGGGGGAATTTTAATTCAACAATGAAATGATGAGGCATTTGCTTATCTTCCGGTGGAGGGGTCATGTAATCTCCGTATAATTTCGTTAACACTTTGTCATAGCTTCTAGGTATTGGTACCTTATAGCCTTCGAAATCTCCTTCTATCATATCATAATATTCTTCTCTTTTTATCATGTGTTTATTATAGAATTCTACTGAAGATATATTTGTTAGATGGCTCACATATTCCGTATTTTCTTTGTTGAACATGGATAGAACTTTTTTATGGAAATAACGTGTAATCCTTTTTGGTATTGGCTTTAAAGCATAATGAAAGACATAATTATAGTATCTTCTTGGCCACGATGATCTCATTAACCTATATTTTGTCCTTGTTCTACAGTAATTGAAGAATTTTGCTGCTGACCATCTTTGCATTTTCCCTTTTATTGTGCCTGGTTTGACATTATCCAGCGGAAAAATGTCTATAAATATTCCATAATGAATGTCTAACTCTAAGTAGATATATTGTACAAATGTACTATTATTTCTTCTTAATTTTGCAAACTGTGCATACCAGTTCTTCTCTGTGTAACATGTCTGTAAGAAAAACTTCTCGTTTAGTTCTTTTTCACATATTTTAAGGAACTTCTCATAATCTTCTCTAAGCATACAAATATCCAAATCGTCATCCCATGGGATAAATCCTTTATGTCTGACCGCTCCTAATAATGTCCCTGCCCAAAGTTGATAGGGGATATGATGTTTTTTGCAGATTCTGTCAACTTCTAGTAAAAGTTCCAATTGGTATTTGCGTATCTTCTCCTTTTGATCCTTGAAATCTATTAACTTTAGTCCCATTTTTTTTACTAATTTTTTATGGGATTCTAAATCTTTTATTGCCATATTTTGTTCCCACAGTCTTTGATTCTAGCGTGTTATAAACCTTTTTGATTGTTTAACCATATTATTTACTTTTATTGGATGAGTTCTTGATTAAATCTCCATTCTTGCTGTTGTAGAAATTTATGTGGTTTTTTCTGTAATAATTTTTTCTTCATTTTCTGGGGGGAATTTCACTTCCACAATAAAATGATGTGGTATTCTTCTACTTTTTGGAGGAAGTTCCATGTAGTCGCCATACAATTGAGTTAGCACTTTGTCATAACTTCTAGGTATTGGTACCTTATATCCTTCGAATTCTCCTTCTATCATATCATAAAAGTCTTCTCTTTTGATTAAGTGTTTTGAATAAAACTCTAAAGATGAAGTATTTGTTAAATGAGTAACATATTCCGTTTCTTTTCCATTAAACATAGTTAGAGTTTTTTTGTGTAAATATCTCATTACCTTTTTTGGTAGTGGTTTTAAAGCATAGTGGAAAAAATAATTATAGTATCTTATTCTTCTACGTGCTCTCATTAGTCTATATTTTGTTCTTGTTTTACAATATTTGTAGAATTTTCCAGTAGCCCATCTTTGAATTGTTCCTCTTACTGTATTTGGTTTGACATTATCCAAAGGGAATATATCTATAAATATTCCATAGTGTATATCTAACTCAAGATAAATATATTGTACGAATGAACTATTATTTCTCCTCACCTTTGCGAATTGAGAATACCAATCTTTTTCGGTATAACACGTTTGAAGGAAAAATTTGGTTTCCAATTCTTGTTTACAAACTTCAATAAATCTCTCGTAATCCTTTCTGAGCATACAGATATCCAAATCGTCATCCCATGGAATAAACCCTTTATGTCTGACCGCTCCTAATAATGTCCCTGCGAATAGTTGATAGGGGATATGATGTTTTTTACAGATTCTGTCAACTTCTAGTAAAATTTCTAATTGGATTTTGCGTATCCCTTCCTTATTTTTATTGAAGTCTATTAGTTGTAGATCCATTTTTTTTACTAGTTCTTTATGGGAATCTAAGTCTTTTATACTCATTTGTATCCGCACAAGTCGTTTATTATAGTTATTATAAATGTTTTCAATTGCTTTTCTTTGTTTTTTAACAATAAATAAACATGATTCCAAAAAGTTTCTTTATCATCTTAAATTATTTTCACAACGATTAATTTATTAATAGTTGGAAAACTGCTTTCTTGAACTAATTATTTGAGGTTTATTATTGACTGAAGATTCTTACGAGAACAAAGCTGTTAGTGGCGCGAAATGGTCTTTTTTAACCAAGATAGCAGCAAAGGCTGTTACACCTATTACTTTTATTATTTTAGCCTTAATACTTTCTCCTGAAGATTTTGGTATTGTTGCTATTACCACTGTCTTTGTTAAATTGGCAGATATTTTTTGGAATGCTGGGATGAGTCAAACAATTGTTCAAAAAGAGAGTGATGATATACGTACGAGTGCAAATTTTGCTTTTTTTGCCAATATTATTCTTGCTGTTATTGTTTACACTGTCCTTTTCTTTACTGCTGATTTAGTAGCTGTTTTTTACAAAGATCCTCGGTTGACAGTAGTTCTTCAGATTCAAGCTATAAAAATTCTTATTAAATCTTTAAGTGGAGTGCAATTTGCTTTACTTAGAAGGAATCTTCAGTTCAGAACGATTTTTCACATCAAAATCTTTACTACTACTCTTCCAAGTATTGTTATTTCTATTCCTTTAGCCCTCTTGGGTTTTGGTTATTGGGCACTAGTACTTGGTCAATTATTTGGTTCTTTTCTTGAGTTAGTTTTGGTATGGTTTAAAAGTAACTGGCGCCCTTCCTTTGAGTTTAATCCTCAGGAGCATAAAGAATTGATTAGATTTGGTTCATGGTTAACTTTAGAATTTCTTCTTTCCTGGTTAACTAGGTCAGTAGACATATTCATCATTAGTTATTATTTGGATTTAAGCACAGTAGGACTTTATCAGATAGCAAAAAAACTACTAACTAATTTATTTGAGATTATTTTCAAATCTACTAAGCCTGTATGGTTTAGTCTCTTCTCACGTATACAATCAGATTTTGTAAAAGTTACAAGAGTTTTCTTGAAATTGAATAAATTCTTTACAATGATGGCTCTTCCTATGGGTATCGGACTTTTCTTAACTTCTGATCTTATTGTAGCCACCTTATTTAATGACGAGTGGATCGGTATGGGTATCATTTTGGGTCTTTTGGGTCTATCAAGAGGGTTTTACAATTCTTTCTTTGCTGTGAATCCTTCGGTTTATAGAGCTTTAAATCACCCTGAAATTCAACCCAAACTGCTATTGATAAAACTCTTCATTCGTATTCCTATGTATATCATAACTGTTTCAATAAGTTTGGAACTTTTCCTTTATTCAATAGTCATTGAGAGATTAGTAATGAACTTCCTCTTGCATTCTTATTATACCCACAAAGTTCTCAAAATTAATCCTTTTAGACGTTTAATTGATTTAAAATATATTGGTTTATCTTCTGTTATTATGATTCTATGTGTGATGTTTACTAGAATAGTAACTGATTCGCTGAATGATTATCTTAATCTACCAATAGTGTTGACTATTGGTGTAGCGAGTTATTTTCTTACACTATATCCCTTTGAAAAGACCTTTATGAAGCAGATTAAAGAACTTTTATTAAATAATAAGCGTCGTCCACCTAAAAAGAGAACCAAACAACAGATATTAGAAGAAACAACTGACTACGAGTAGAATGATATGAAACAATTAGAGAGAAATAAATCAGACAGTTTTAAGAAATTTCTAGTTAGAATGATAAAATTACCTTTTGGGTTATTATTTCTCTTGTCCAGATTTTTTCCTAAAAAACATGATTTATGGGTTTTTGGTTCCCACACAGGAGATTCTTTTCGTGATAATGGTAAATATTTCTTTTTGTATATAGCCAATCATCATCCTGAGATAAATGCTATTTGGATAACTAAGAATAAGTTTGTATTAAAAGAATTAAAAATGTTGGGGTATAAAGTTTATCATAAATGGAGCTTAAAGGGCATCTATCTTTGTTTACGTGCTAAAGTTGTTATTTATGATTTCCTTTTAGCTGGTATAAATCAATATGCTGTCAATGGTATAGAAGTGCAATTGTGGCATGGTTTGGGTGTAAAAAAAGTAGGATTTGACAATCTCAAAAGAAGAGAGTTGCTTGAATCTTCTGGACTTAAAGGGTTAAGAAATAGAATTCTTTATCCTTATCTTTTAAAGAAACCATCATGGGTTTTAGCTGTTTCACCTAAATTAGTAGATTTTCATGTAAGTGCATTTGGAATAGAAAAAGACAAAGTTCTTCCTTTTGGTTATCCCAGAAATGATGTATTTTTTGAGAACATAAAGGGAATGGAAATAGGTACTGATATGAAGTTGTTAGAAGTTATACAGCAAAAAAAGCGAGAAGGGAAAAAAATTCTCATCTACATGCCTACTTTTAGAGATACAGGGGATATTTTACTTGAAGACATTTTTGATTTTGACTACCTCAATAATAAACTGGAGGAAATGAATGCTGTGATGATTGTCAAATACCATGAACTCTCAACCATGGCTAAATATCTTCAGAAAAGAGGTAATATTTTAACTCATATTCTTGTTTGTGATCCTTTATCTGATTCTTATCCTCTTCTTCCTTATGTTGATTTGTTGATTTCTGATTATTCTACTATTTTTTATGATTTTGTTCTTCTTGACAAACCTATGCTATTTTACATCTATGATTACGATAAGTATGTTAAAGAAGACAGGGAATTGTATATTGATCTCAAGACTACCTTACCTGGAGAGATTGTTACCACTTTTAGCTCTTTGATGGATAAAATTGGATTAATTTTAGATAAAAATATTGACAGTACTAAAGATAAAAGAGCAGAAATGAATAATTTTTATCATCCTTATTTGGACGGAGGGTATTCTAAGAAGCTCTATGCATTTTTGGAAGAAAAATTAACTAAGTAGAAAATGATTATTTTTTCTTTTCCCCTTCTTGTTTTTCTCTTTCATTTTTCTCTGTTTCTGCTGTATATATGTTCTTTATCGAGTATAGGTCTGACTTTGATATTCTATGTCTTACTACTAACTCTCCTAGCATTCCTGTTAATACAAATTGAAATCCTGCTATTGCCAATAGAACTGTTAGTGTTAGTAGTGGTCTTGTTCCTATCCCCTCTTTATAGACGAATTTTCTTATTAATAAGTGTATTCCTGTTCCTAAGCTTGTAAGTATTGATAGTATTCCTAACGAGAAAAATGCCCTTAATGGTCTTTGTCCAAAAGAATTGAGTAACTTGAAATTTATCAAGTCTGTGAATCCTTCGAATAATCTTCTTGAACCGTATTTGCTTTTTCCTGTTTTTCTTCTTCTATGTTCTACTTTAATTTCTGTTAACTCAAATCCTCTTTGTTTTAATATTACTGGAACAAAGCGGTGATCTCCTTCTAATAACACCAAATTGTCTATTGCTTCTTTTCTATAGATTCTAAAGTTACAATCATTGTCATGAATTTTTATTCCATTTATCCATTTGTTCATGAGATTATAGATTCTACTCGGTAATGTTTTGATGAAGAAAGCATCTTTTCTTTTCTTTCTCCATGCACATACAACATCTACATCTTCTGTTAACGCTTCAAGCATTTTCGGTATTTCATAAGGGTTATCTTGTCCATCCCCATCTAATGTTATGATGATCTCTCCTTGAGCTAAATCGAACCCTACCGACATCGCTGCACTTTTTTTATAGTTTTTTCTCAATTGTATTATTTTTATTGTTTTATTTCCTTGTATGAACATTTCTCGAAGATTTTTTACTGTGTTATCTTTTGATCCATCATCAACAAATATCACTTCATACTGTTGATTCATTGTGCCCATTACCTCTTCTATTTCCTTGAATAATGGAATAACATTTTCTTCTTCATCTTTTACGGGGATAATGAAAGATATCATCATTTCTATTTTTTTTATCTTCCTTTAAAATCTTTTTAATTCTTTATTCTTTTTTTGGCACATTGTTTTCTTTTTAGATTCCATTTCACCTAATTTAGTTTTTAGAGTGTTTTATTTCGCGTATTGTTGTCATATCAGCCAAAAAGATTTAAATCTTCAATCATTTTGGATTTTGTGAGTAAGCACGGTAATGAACACAAAGAATTGTCTTTATTTTTTCTTTCTTTTAGTTTCTACCTTCTTTCTATTTTGCTTCATTACCTTTTTTTAACTTTTTTACCATTCGATGTCAAAGTTGAGATAGCTGACCAACACTATTTTATCGTTCGTGCAGAAGGTTGGCTTTCTGGTTTACTTCCCTATCGTGATTTTTACAATAATGCTGCTCCTCTCTCTGGTGTTTTATGGGGAGTAATGTTAGTAGCAAGTTCATTTGTTTCAGTTAATCCTATTTTAACCCCTCTATTTTTCAGTTATAGTTTAAGAACCCTTTTCGCTTTAAGTTTAAGTTTTTCTTCTGTCCTTCTTTATCGTCTTTTAGAAAATAAACAAAGGTGTAAAAGGAATTATACAATTTGTTTTATTTATGCTCTTAACCCTTTTTTTCTTCATTTGATAACTTTTTTTGGTTCTGATGAAGCTCTTGTTCCGCTCTTTCTTCTTCTCCCAATTTACCTCTTTGAAACCAGAAGGAAAAGATTAGCTATATTATGCATTGTTCTTGGTTTTACACTTAAATATTGGAGTATTCTCACTTTACCTTTAATCCTAATCTATTCTTCTAATTTTAAGGATATTGTCAAAAACTCTCTTTTTGTTCTTTTCCTTTTTGTATGTTCATTACTTCCTTTTTATTTCATCTCCCCTGCGGAATTTTTACTCCAATTTGATAATCCGCTAGATGAAAGAGGTAATCAAGGTTTGTTGACTTTGCTCAATTTACTATATTCTTTCAGCTTTGCACATTCTACTTTACTCTTTACCATTCTTACGCTTTTTGTTTTATCTTTAGCTAGTTTCTATCTCTATTATCATAGGAAAATTTGGTCTTTTGAACGTATTTATCTTATCATTGTCACCTACCTCTTCTTTTATCCTAAATATCAAGGATCTTACTTTGCTCTACTTCTCCCTTTTCTTTTTGTTTTCCTTTTTTACTCTTTAAAGCACAATTTAACTATTGTTAGCCTTTTTTCTTTAGCTCTTTTGCAAAGTTTTCTTTCTCGTTTCATCATTCTTTCTTCTTCTTTTCTTTCTCCTCTCTTTATTCTTTTCACCCTCCTTATCACTGCTATTTACTTTTTACTTTTATTACTTTCACCAGTTATACTTTTTAAGAAACCTTCTTCTTTGAGTTAGGAAAAAAATCTTTATATCATTGTCCCTCTGATATAATTTAGGGTCTTAAGTGTTAGTTTTTCTGCACTTATGTTTTCTCTATTAGAAATATGCTGTGATTATTATGAGATTAACTCCAGAAGGAAAAATTACTGTTTATAGTATCCTTTTTTATTCTTTCTGGCTATTAGTCCATTATGTTTACACTGTTATTATTAATCCTAGTTTTTTAACAATTATAGCTGATCAATGGATTTTTCATATTAGAGGCTCAGGTTTTATCTCTGGTTTAATACCTTATATTGATTTCAGTAATGCCGGAGGTCCCATTATTTTTCTTTTCTGGAGTGCAGTTGTTTGTGCAACCGATTTTGCTGATTCTACTCATTACCATTACTCCGATACTTTTAGTTATGCTATCCGTATCCTTTTTTTCTTTTTCATCCTCTTTTCTACTATTATGCTTTATCGTATAGAACGTAGAAAGCGCCCTGATAAGGCTTTTATTGTTGCTATGTTGTATGGTTTTAATCCTTTTTTCGTCATTCTTATTAGTTTTTGGGGAAGTGACGAGCTTGTTGTTCCTCTTATTTTTCTTCTTCCTTTCTATCTTTATTATCGTAAAAATAACACTTTAGCCACTCTCAGTATCCTTCTTGGAACAGCTATAAAATTCTGGCCTATTCTTCTTCTTCCTATCATTTGGATTTATGCTAAAAGTTGGACTGAGAGAATTATACAAACTTCTATCTTCTTTGGTACAGCTTTTGCTGTTATTCTTCCTATTTTTCTTTCTTATCCGGATATTTTTCTTCGTCAAATTAATCGTCCTGTTGCAAAATTTGGTGATCATGGATATCATCTCCTTATAGAATATTTAACACAATCAAATTTGGATTCATATAGGATGCTTTTCACTCTCATTACAGTTTCTCTTCTTGGACTGGTAGGTCTTTACCTCTTTCTTACACGCAAATCTTGGGATTATTATCGTGCTTCTACTCTTTGCTTTGTTTATCTCCTTACTTTCCAAAAATTCCAAGTTTCTTATGTTGTCATGTTCTATCCTTTTCTCATTCCCCTTGTTATCCACGGCACTAAATGGCAAAGATGGTATATTATTGTTACATACATTGTAACATTAGCCATGGGAGAAATGGTTCAAAATATTGTTTATAATGGTCTAAGTTCTTTCGAATTCTTTTACCATCTTCTGTTTTACTTTTTAGCCTACTTATTAATGATTTTATTGTTTTTCATGTTGCTTAAACCTCGTAAAGAAGATAGTCTAATGATACAATTTAAAGCTCTTTTGAACTCTAAAAGAATTAGGACAGTTTAAAGGATTTAGTATGGTTTTTTATTTGTGGAGGTTTTTTAGAAATCACTTTTATTCATTTGTCTTTATTTCCTCTTCTTCTCCTTCTTCTTCTCTTTCTTCTCCTTCTTCTTCTCTTTCTTCTCCTTCTTTGATTTTTCCTTTTGCTTTTACTATTTTTTTTATTTTACTCTACTCTTCAATAAAAGTGACTTGTGAAAAATTTTAATATAATCACATGAATAGTATAATAATGTCAATGAATCGAAGTATTGGTTACCCTCGTGAATTAGCAATGTACATCCCTCTTTTTAATGAAAAGGAGCAAGATATTTTAAATAGTAAAAAGTCAGAATTCAAACAAAATGATAAGCTGACTAAAATAGTATCTTATCTTCTCGAGGTATTAAAAGATTTAGGAACTCCGAGTGAGATGTTCTTTTATGCTCTAGGTAAGTTATTATTTGGTGTTTCTCAATTTCAAGAATTAGAGAGTTTATCTGAAAAATATAAAGAAGATGCCCTTTTACTCTGGCATGCCAAAGCTTTAATTCGTAAAGGACATGCAGTAACAGGAGTAACGACTACTCCCATCCATATTGCTTCTAAGATCGTTGAAAAGACTGATATCAAACAAATTTTTCGATTAAATGCTTTAAGTACTATTAGTCGTGCTTATCTTTATATTGGTAATTATGAACAGTTTCGTGTTTATCAGGATCAATTATTTCAAGCTTCCCTTACTTCTCCCAGCGTGCCAAAAGAGGAAAAGGAGGTTGTAAGTGATATTTTGCTTGATGCCCATACTGATTCAATATGGGTTGATCGTCATTCTGCTGAATTACTTAAATTAGAAAATAAATGTAATGTTGCTCTCCAAATAGCAGAAGAATTGGGTGACCGTTATCACATTGCTTCGATTTACAATATTTTAGGGGTAATCTATCGTAATACGGGCAAATTTGAAGATTCCAAAGAATTCATAGAAAAAGCTATTATTCTTTTTGAGGAAATTGACGCAAAACGTTCTATAGCTGCGGCTAAATCTAATCTTGGTAGTTATTATGTCCATATAGGTGACATCACAAGAGCTCAAAAACTCTTCATTGAAACATTAAAAACTTTTGAGGACATTGGAGATAACCGTAATCAAGCTATAGCTTATTCTGCTTTAGCTGACATTGACATTGATTTAGGTAATTTTGATACTGCAGTTGAAAAATATACTATTGCCATAAATATTTTAGATTCTTTGAACCTTCGTGAGACTCATGTTTATTTTGAGTTAGCTGAACTCTATCTATTCATGAATGAATTAGCTAAATTTAAGGCTATTCTTCAAGTTTTAGAAGAAGAAACTAAAGAACATCCTTCTACTACTTTAGATGCTTATTATCTTTACCTTAAAGGCTTAGAAGAAGTTAAAGCTATAAATTATGGTCAAGCAGAGAAATATTTAGATGAAGCCTTGAGTAAAGCTGATAAGATGGGAAGAGGTACTTTATCTGTTAAAATTCTCATCAATCTTGTTGCTGTCTACCTTCGAAAATACGACAGTTCAAAGAATATTGATATTTTAGATAAAGCTCTCTTTTTATCCGATCAAATTCATCACTATTTTGTTGAAACCAACCGTTTTGTCGTAAGGGTTGGA
>CAZEQQ010000014.1:0-17051 GCA_964514425.1 uncultured archaeon | reverse complement strand
AAATGTTTCAAAAAACACCATTTTTAGAGCCATTTTCTAGCACTATTTAACAACCTTTATATATTGACTATTGAACCTATTAATTGCTAAACGCAGTTTTAGCGAGGTGGAAATAGTGAATGCCGTGAATTCAATCTCATTAAATGAAGACAAAGCTGAAATGTTTAATATCTTCTCTTATTTATTAGACGATACTGAAAGGTATCTAGACAAATGTTTCGAAAACTTCTCTTTTAACAATAAGGAAAAGAAACAAGTCCTCTCTCTCTTTAATCATTATTACTTAAGTTTAAATGCCAACCTTACAGCAATAGAAGAACAAAAACTCTATGAAAACTTTGGATTTCGAAAAACAGGAAAAGTCTTACTACAGATCGAAAATATCAATGTAGATTTTTCTGTGCTAACAAATAAAACTACAATTTACAAAGAACAATTACATGGAGAACCTTTAGTTCTTATGACACTAGATAACAAAGGTAAGGTAATTAAATATGAATGGAACAAAGCAACTATAAAAGATGTTACCGTTGCACTAGAAAACTTGAGGAAAGTAATCGAAGAAAACTTGCTTGATACTTATCCCTTAGATGTACTTGACGCAAAATCCCATGATGTTGATATAAACAATGTTTATTGTTTAAGAGACAATAGCTATAAAAGCCAAAACGTTTGTGCTCAATGTGAATACTTTGAACCATCATTCTTAGAAACTGAAGATCAAACAGTAGTGAAACATGCTTCTTTTGCATGTGCTTTCAGAAATTATCCTGTATTAATGACAAGTAATAGTGAAGATGTAGCTTTAGGAAATATAAATAAAGTCGCACTTTCTAAAACAGATTTATCTATAGCGTACTTTAACAGAGCTAATACTTTATTTGCACAAGGAAAATTCAAAGAATCAATAAATGATTTTTCAGAAGCAATAAAACTTAATCCTAAGTTTTCAGTTGCATTTTATAGAAGAGGAAATGCCTATTCTAAATTAGACAACCAAGATAAAGCAATAGTTGATTATAATACTGCAATAAATCTGAACCCCAAATTGGTACCTTCATACAAAGATCGAGCGTATACATACTATGAAATGAATGAAAAAGAGAACGCAGTAGAAGACTTATCTAATGTGTTAAAACTAAGTTCGTCTGAAGCTCAAAGCAAATTAAGTCAAAGTGCCATACTCTTTATGCAAGGTAAAAAAGCAGAAGCTGAGAAAGTATTATGGGAACTAATTGAACTAGAACCTCATTATACAATTGTAGCATTACAAGAAGACTTTCTTGCTAAAGAAAATATGCCTTGTGCATTTGTGACTTTCCTACTGTATGGTATCGAACAAAATATTGAACTGTTCAGCGATGAACAAATGAAAGTTGTTGAAAAAGTTAAAGAACTCTTACAATATGGGAAATGCAGAATAATCTGGTAAGATTCTCTTTCTCATTTTTTTCTTATTTTTACTTTTTAATACATGTATTTTTCTTGGAAACTCTTTTTCTCTTTTTTTGAGCCCATAGCTATAATCACAAGAGCTATTCTAAGAAAAAAAATTATAAATTCAAAGAGCTTAAATATACTTCCACTTTCTTTTGCTTATGACAATGTTTTATGAATATGAAGCAAAACAAATGTTTCACGACAATGGAATCCCTACTCCCAAATTCCAACTTTATACTGATTCTACAAGTATCAAAGTTTTTTGTGAGAAAATAGGACAACCCTCTTTTATGGCAAAAGCACAATGCTTAGCTGGTGGAAGAGGAAAGGCAGGATTAATAAAGAAAGTAACAGAAAATGATGCAGAAGAATACATAAAAAGCATTATAGGGAAAGAACATAAAGGAAAACCTGTAGAACTAGTAATGCTTGAAGAACCAATGGAAATAGAAAAAGAATATTATCTTACAGTAATGATGAATAATAATGAAGGTAATTATTCAATAATCTGTTCCAGTATGGGTGGTGTAGATATAGAAGCTGTTGCAGAAGAACATCCTGAAGCTATTCACACTCAAACAATAGACATAGATATTGAACCCTTCGCATACAAATTCATGGCATTAGGAAAAACAATGAAATTTGAAGGAAGACTACTAAACCAATTCTCTTCAATACTCGCAAATATGGTGAAAATGGCTCAAACATATGATTTGAATTTAATAGAAATTAATCCATTGATATTAACAAAGCAAGGAAAATTAGTAGCTGCTGACGCAAAAGTAGCAATTGATGGA
This sequence comes from uncultured archaeon, assembly GCA_964514425.1. Taxonomy (GTDB): domain Archaea; phylum Asgardarchaeota; class Heimdallarchaeia; order Heimdallarchaeales; family Heimdallarchaeaceae; genus CAZEQQ01. Next base: position 14,814 of record CAZEQQ010000014.1, on the reverse strand, counting down.
AATGCTTATTTCCGTCAGAAAAAAATAGCACAATTAAAATCTCAGAGAGATCAACATACAGACTTAGAACACGAAGCAACAGAAGCAGGAATATCGTATGTCGAATTAGATGGAGATATAGGAATAATAGCCGGTGGAGCAGGTCTGTCTATGGCTACGTGTGACCTTTTTGAGCACTATGATAGTTCTCCCGCTAACTTCCTTGATGTAGGCGGCGGCGCAGATAGAGATAAAGTAGATAAAGCTCTAGACATACTTACAAGACAAAATGTTAAAGGAATATTTGTAAACATCTTTGCTGGAATTACAAGATGTGATGAAGTAGCTCACGGAATAATAAGCGCAAAAGAAAGGTTGAACATCGAAACACCAATGGTTATAAGATTAGTAGGAACAAATGATATCCAAGGGATAGAAATTCTGAAAGAAAAAGGAATAGACGCATATGGAGAAATGAGGCCTGCCGCGCAAAAAATAGTGGAATTAGCTAAAGGAGGAAACTAAAATGGCAGTATTATTAGATAAAACAACAAAAGTAATAGTTCAAGGAATAACAGGAAATCAAGGAAGTTTCCACACAAAAGAAATGATCGACTATGGGACACTGATAGTTGCTGGAGTAACACCTGGAAAAGCAGGAGAAACAGTGCACGGAGTGCCAGTTTACGATACCATGAAAGAAGCAGTAGATGAAACAAATGCTGATACAAGTGTAATATTCGTTCCCGCACCATTCGTGTATTCTGCAGCAATAGAAGCAATAGATGCAGGAATAAAATTACTAGTAATTATAACAGAAGGAGTACCAGTAAAAGATTCTGCAAAAATAAGAAAAAGAGCTATAGAAAACAATGTAACATTAGTAGGTCCTAATTGTCCCGGATTGATCACACCAGGTGAAAGCAAAATAGGAATTATACCCGGAAAAATATGTACACCTGGAAACGTTGGAATAGTTTCAAGAAGTGGAACACTGACATATGAAATCATACAAAACTTAACAATAAACGGAATAGGACAATCATCCTGTATAGGACTAGGGGGAGATCCAGTACATGGAATAGATTTCAAAGAAAGCTTATTGCTATTTCAACAAGATCCAAAAACCGAACATATCATCCTAGTTGGAGAAATAGGTGGAACAGGAGAACAAGACGCAGCTGAACTAATAAAAACACATGTAACAAAGCCTGTCTACGGGTTCATAGCTGGAAATGGCACATGGGTTAAACCAGGAAAACAAATGGGTCATGCAGGTGCAATAGTTCAAGGAAAAGCTGGAACAGCTAAAGAAAAAATGAGACTACTTGAAGAAGCTGGAGTGATAACAGTAAAAGTTCCACAAGAATTACCAGAAAAAATAATGCAAAACAAATAACTTTGCATTAACTCTTTTTTTCTCTTTAAAATTATTACAAGAGTAAAGGTTAATAAGTGTCCTTTTTCACCTATAAACAGTCTCTCTAGAGGTTTGAGCTATGAGTGATAGTAAATTAATTTGGGGATCACCGAGATATCAAATAAAAATTGAGTTAAAAACAAAGGTTTTTAATTCAACAACTGGAGGAGACGTACTATTTTATGATAAAAAAGCGTTGCTCAGAAAAAAATCCTGTAAAAATATGAAAGGAATAGTTAATGCAGTTAATAAATTTTGGAATGAAACAGGCACTATTCCTGAAACGCGTGTAGCAAGATGGATAGAAGAATATTTTACGGATATAGGAGTTGCAAGCGATTATAATGTTATATTAAGTTTAATAGAATCAAAAAATACAAAATATAAAAAATTTGGGAAGAAAGATAACATGACTAAATTTTTCAAAAAATTAAATTGGGGCGATATCACTAGTTACCTATTTCTAGCATTCGTCATTTTTCTAGTAGTAAAATTTACTTTTGGAGGACTTTTTGGTTACTCTATGGTTGTTATTAGCAATGGGCCAGGGTCTAGTATGTACCCCACTTATGATAAGGGCGACATGTTTATAATTCACAAAGCTAGCCCTGAAGATATCCATATGGGAGATGTGATTGTATATGATCCTGCTACGATACATTTTGGAGAAAAACTGATTATTCATCGGGTAATCAACGTTACTATTATAGAAGAAGGAGGAACAAAACAATACTATTATCGCGTGAGTGGGGACAATGCTCTAACTAATACTGTTGTTGATACTTATGATGGTACAACTACACTGATCCCCTATGATGCAGTCGTAGGAAAAACACTTTGTCTAATCCCTAAATTAGGTTACCTTCGCTTATGGATAGAAGAAAATGTTATACTAAGAATGATTTTGATATTTACAGTTATTGGCTTAGCAGCATATATTCTCTTTGCACCAGAAAATAAAGATAAAAAGAAGATAAAAACAGAGCACATAACCTCCAATCAAAGTTACACAAAACAAACTGATAAAGATCAAATAACACTATCGACAGACCAAAATGAACAACCAATAAAAGAAGAATCTGACACGCAGAAACAAGAAGAGAGAACTAAAAACAAAACTTCAATTACGTCTAATGTTCACTCATATTTCAATACAAAGTGGACAAACTTCAAACACAATACTATTAGTTTGTGGACAGACAAGAAAAAAAGGATGAAAGTTTTTATTACAGTTGGAGTTATTCTCTTCCTTCTCATTATGTTTCCTATTGTTAAGACTATCACAGCAGATAGATCTCTGGAAACAGGAGTTTATGATATTACTATTGTTGAATCTAGAATTGTTATGTACAACAATGAAAACATCACATTTCTACCTTATACTATTTACTTTAGCCATGATGGTTCATGGAATAAAGTTATCAAAAGCTTTTTTGCTTTATGCATTCAAGATGGAACAGTTGTTTCTACGATGGAATGGTATTCTTACCGTCAAGTTGAAGGTGATGTAATTATAGGAGGGTCATTCATCATTCCTTTTAGCTCGTTTAATATCACTGAAGAGTTCTCAATCAGTATACACTATACGTTAGAGCAACGTATAGGTGAAAATACCAACAACATCTTTGAAAAAACATTTCAGCTTTATATTTAAAAAGAAAAACAAAGAAAGAAAAAAGAGTAAAAAGAGAAAAAAGAAAAGAAAAGTATAAAATAGAGAAAAAAAATAGCAATATTATGAGAAGAAGTCAAATAGATATAGCAGAAATCTTTCACCCTGAAAAAGTGAAAAAAAATGAACCTCTTACAATTCAAATAGAAGGGTTCGTAAGAGATGGTGCATGGGAACCACAAAATGAGCAAGTAGAAATAAATGAAATAGATAAAATAGTGAGAATAATATGGCAAGCAACAAGAGATCCAAACCTGATGGGAATTCAAGTAATAATAAACCTAAACAAAACAGTAACAGTAAAAATTCCAGTTGAAGGAACATGGAAAATACAATGTAACAAAAAAGAAAGCACAATAAAAGTAGAATAAAAAATAAGGGAATTTTTCTAGACCTTTTATTATCAATTCATTTTTTTCAGCTTTTTTTTTTTGGACAAATAAGGCTGTAGTATGAAAAATAGAGAAGAAAGTGAAAACTACCGCCATAAAAATATTTTAAAAGAGAAAAGAAACTGTGATAAGAAGAGCATGACAAAGGACATACCACTTTATAATTTAGCTAAAGAGTATCTGAAACAATATGGAGAAATATCAGAAGATTTGAAGCTAATACAAGGTCCTACAAAACACGCAGTGAAATTCTTAATACTAGTAGAAGGAGCAATAATAGGGGTGTGGATATTAGACTGGAATAGAAGTGTAGGAGTAGATAAAATAATACATATAGAAAGAATACTACAAAGATCAAATCTGACAGCAGGATTTGTAGTAGCAAATAACTTCTCACCAAATGCAAGAGAAATAGCAAAACAAACAAATGACCAAGTAATACTAATAGAAAAAGCAGAAATACTATACCACACATAAAGAAGAAAAGAAAACCAACAACCAACAACCAACAAGAAGAAATGTCAAACAAGGATAGAATGTAACTTAAAAGAACTTTTTTCTAAATTGCTCAAACGCTTATGTTTATATGTGTCCTTGTGTCAATAGTGTTGACAGATATGGAAACTGCTACAAAAAATTTCTTCAGGGCACTAGGGTCTATATATGATGGAATGATAAGTAGTAGTTCATTTTATCCAGCATTATATTTTACAGAAAACAAAAAAACAAACATCTATTACGGATTCAGAGTAGCAGGAATAATGCCAACAAGGCTAGTGGCAAGATTTTATGAACAAAATAATGATATTATAATAGATACGTTGTGGTTAATAGATAATTCAAATCTGTCAGGAGAAGGATGTGTCTACTACAACTTCAAAAAAAGCCATCTAAATATAGATGGCGAACCACAAACACTATTAAGTAAAATACGGTCAGATGCAACAATACAAGCATCATTCCCCGATATATTAGCCTTACCTGAAGTATTAGAAGGAGCAGTAATAGGGTCATCACTATGTTACAATCCCTCTAAAATACATTCGTATGATATAAACATAGTAAATGTACCAGGAAACATCATAGTATTCACAAGATCAAAACTCTCAATAAAAAAACTACAAGATATAAGATTCCAAGAAAAAACAGTAGATGCATTAATATCTCTAGTTGATCTTGTACAGAGAACACTGGAAATTTATGTTAACCATAAATCTTACAAATCAAGTGAAATGGTATTCTGTGTCCGATGTGGTCAATCACTAAAAAGTGATTCTTTTTATTGCCCTTATTGTGGAGGAAAACAGTAAATAACTATATCTCATAATACTAAACTAATTTAGAATTATACTTAAATTATTTTAAAACATACTGAAACCAAAAACTACGGATTTTATCTCATTAAGACTATCGTTATGTTTTTATAATATTGACGTGAAAACATTTTAACAAACAACTAGTTTGGTGATAAAAAATGAACTTAATGAAGAAGAGAGCTATATCTCCCGTAATAGCCACAGTTTTACTGATTGGTTTAGTAGTCGCTGCTGCTGCATTAGTATTCTTCGTAGTTATGCCAATGCTTCAACCTTCTGGTACTGCTTTAGTAACCTATAATACAGGAAGTTATACTTCTGATGGTACAAATGCAACCTTTAGTTTTAATGTACAAGCTTCAGGTGCAGATATAACAATAATTGAAGTTACTAGCAATAATGGTACTATTGTAATTTCTGAATTAGAAATTGGTAATGGTCAAACAAAAACATTAACTGTTAGCACCGGCGATACACAATATGTATCTGGAACTTCCTACACATTCACTATTAAATTTGAGTATGGTGAAAGTGAAGGACAAACATCATTAACTGTACAACTTTAAAAAGAAAAAATTTTTTCTTTTCTTTTCTTTTCTTTTCTTACCTTACTTTGTTTCTGGTTTTGTAATTTCGTTCTAATGCACAAATTTATTTAGTAATAGTGTTTTACAAGGTTATGCTTATAGATTTGAAGAAACCTTTAGAATCAGAAGAATTGAAAGAATTATTGATTTCTTTGTATGGTTCTGAAGTAAGTGTAAAAGATTTTGTAGAGACATCTTTAGCTTCAAAAGATGAAAATTTAAGTTTAATACAGATAGATGAAAAAATAATAGGTTATTGTGTATGGGAGGTGGAAATAGATAAGGATGAGGATGATGGAGAGGAAAAAAGGATATTAGTAATAGATGAGTTAGTAATAAAACAATCAGACAATAGTAAGAATGATAGCAATGCTATAACTAAAGAGTTGGAAAAGAAAGCAAAACTACTAAAATGTTCGTTAATTGATCTTTCTTTACCTAGCCAATCTTTCCACTTAGTACCCTTTTTAGCTGAGCAAAAAACCTTTGAACTTTCAGCATTAAGAGTAACAAAGGAATTGACAAAAAAAACAGAGTTTATACAAATTTATAATAAGATTGGGGAGGATTTGAGTCCTCAGCTTATTGAGGTTATGGTATCAAAAGATGATGCTTATCATTTAGAATTAATAGATGAACCATCTGATTATAAATCAATTTTAGAAAAAGGATATAACCCTGAAATTATTAGTATGATTTTTGAGGTTGAAGAAAACAACATCAATGAAGTAATAGAAAAAGTCAAAACGATAGCAGAATGGGAAGAATATACTCTCTCCTTTATTGCTTATCTTTAGAAAAGGAATCGTTTTATTCTGCTTTCTTTTTTCATTTGCTCTTTGTTTATTCATGCTTATTTTTTAACAGGTTATCTATTATATTTCTTGTAACTAAAGGTTCATCAGTGAAAATACCGTCTGTCCCCATCTCTACGATCCGTTTAACATTTTTTTCCCCATTAACAGTGTAAGAATAAACTTTTTTGCCCTTATTATGAAGATAATTGACTAAACATTTGTTCTGAAAGAGATAGTAAGGATTAATGGCACTGATATAATCTTTGGACGCATATTTAACTATTTTAAGACTTGGAAAAATATATAGGAAAGCTAAGGAATAGTCTAAGGTTGAGTTTTTTAACTCATTCATTACACTTGTTTTGAAAGAACTAACAAGGATTTTGGATGTATCACATCCGCTTTCAACCAAAAAGTCGTCAAACTTTTTCTTTGTAACATGGCTCTTAATTTCAATATTAAGGGGGATCCTTGGAAAAATATTTTCTAGAACGTCGGAAAGTAAAGGGAGAGTTTCACCATTAGAGAAGCGTATTTGATGGAGTTCTTCAAGAGTGCTATCTGCAATTGCTACTTTTTTTCCTTCATAAGGTATTTTAAAGTCATGATAAATGACAATATATCCGTCCTTAGATAAATGAACATCTAATTCTATCATATCCGCTTTTTGTTCAATCGCCATTTCGTAGGCTTCAAAAGTATTTTCTACTGCTCCTACTCTAACTCCTCTATGACCTATAATTGTTGGATAATTCATTTTTAACACCTTACTTTTAGGAGGTAATACATTAACTTTGCTATGGGAAAATAACAAAAGCAAAGTATAAGCAAAGTAAAATTAAAGCAAAAATCAAAACACTAGTGAGTTGAAAGAAAGTTGTTTTGGTAAAATTCTTTGCGCTCAATACCTTTTTAAGTCTCTTTCATTTTGAATTTTTATGGAATACAAAGTTAAAGATATCAATTTAGCTGAAGAAGGAAGAAAAAAGATTGATTGGGCAGAAACACGAATGCCTGTACTAATGGCATTACGAGAAAGATTCTCAAAAACCCAACCTCTCAAAGGGATGAGAGTAGCAGGATGCTTACACGTTACTAAAGAAACAGCTGTATTGGTTGAGACAATAGTAGCTGCAGGAGCGGAAGTTGCATGGTCAGGATGTAATCCCCTCTCGACAAAAGATGATGTAGCCGCAGCATTAGCTGCTAATGGTATATCTGTTTTTGCTTGGTATGGAATGAATACTGAAGAGTTTTATTGGGCAATAGAAAAATGTTTAGAGTTCAAACCTACCTTAACCTTGGATGATGGAGCAGATCTGATTTTTACAGTTCATTCCAAACATAAAGAATTGGTTGAACATATTGTAGGTGGAACGGAGGAAACAACTACAGGAGTACATCGTTTACGCGCAATGGAAAAAGCGGGACAATTGCTCTATCCTATCATGGCAGTTAATGATGCAGAAACTAAATGGGACTTTGATAATGTATATGGCACAGGTCAATCTACAATAGATGGCATTCTTCGAGCTACCAATGTTTTAATAGCAGCTAAAACAGTTGTTGTTGCAGGATATGGGCATTGTGGTAAAGGTGTAGCTAAACGTTTTGTTGGATTAGGAGCTAATGTTATTGTCACTGAAATTGACCCTATACAAGCCTTAAAAGCTACGTTAGACGGCTTTATTGTCCTACAAATGGATCAAGCTGCTCCTCTTGGAGATATTTTCATAACTGCTACTGGAATGAAAGATGTTATTGTTAAAAGACACTTTGAAACAATGAAAAATGGAGCGATAGTATGCAATACTGGGCATTATGATGTAGAAATTAACACGAAAGATTTACACAGCATTGCACAATCATATAGAGAAATACGTTCTGATAATGAAGAATTTATCCTCAAGGATGGAAGAAAGGTCTATTTACTTGCACAAGGGAGATTAGTAAATCTTGCTGCTGCTGAAGGTCATCCTTCAGAAGTGATGGATATGTCTTTTGCCAACCAATTACTAAGTTTAATCCATATAGCAAAGGAAGGCAAAACCTTAGAAAATAAAGTATATGATATCGATCAGGCGCAAGATGATGAAGTAGCCACCTTAAAACTCTCTTTAATGGGTTTTAAAATAGATAAATTAACACCTGAACAAGAAGCATATAGAGACGCTTTTTATGAAGGAACTTAAAAAAATAAGACTTTTTTTTTACCCTCCTTCTTTCTCTTTATTTTCTTTCCTTTTTTCTTCTCTCCTCTCTTTTCTCTTCCTTCTTCTCCACTTAATTGCACCATTTTCCCTTTTTCCTTATTTAATTAGTGCTTCTGTTTTCAGCTAAAAAATAGGCACAAGATTTTTAGACTAGGCTGTATATTTATTTGATATAAGACATTGGGGAATAAATCTTGTTAAAACACTTACTTATCCTCACTACCTACGGTCAAATATTTTACAGCCAAGAATTTGGTGTTGAAGATGAAACTGTTGATATAGCTCTAACAGGTGGGTTGTTAAGCGCTATCTATTCAATGGCTTCAGAAACTCAAAGAGAAAAAATATCTGAATTCGAACTTGTGACTTCTAGAATCATCTTTAAAGAAGCAAAGAATGATCTTCTGTTCGTCTTAACCATAGATAAAAGAATGGATACAAAAGACGCAGATGAGATTATAACACTCATCTCTAATCGTTTCTTCAAAAGATACGGAGAACTAAGAATAGACGGGTTAATACTTACAGAATTTGAGGAAGATGTCAATGAAGTTATAAACAAAAAACTCTGGTACCTTGAAACACCAAAGAAGAAAATCACTCCATTCGATGTTCTTTCTACATTTTTAACTACTGCAATATTAGTATGGTATATGTATGTAGTATTCAACATTGCTGATTTTATATGGACGCCTCTATTAGATCGGTTGAATAGTTTTTGGCTCTTTAGTCTCTATCTATTATTATTGGTTGCAACAATTACTATTCCAGGATTTATACTCTACTATATATCGAAAAAGAGCATGGTAAATGATATATTCAAGTTTTCGAAAGAATATCTAAGCAGACCAACTAGAGCTAGTTATGCCGAATTGTTACCCAACTATTTCATGTATAGTGTCTTCATATCTTTAGCGCTTTATGTTGCAGTAATGATTTTTGCTCAAGGATACTTCTCGGAATTGATAGCATATCCTCTCTATGAAGGGGCACTTTTTACAGCTACAGAGCCCACAATTCTACCTCTATTAGGACCCGTTATTATCCCTGACACAGTTGATCAAGTAATAATAGGATTGGTTACATGGATAACTTGGGTATTCTTCTGTCCTCTCCTTTATTCAGCAATGGTAGGAGAAAACCAAAAGAGAAAACTCTTCCGTAACTCTGTTTTTATAGCTTCCATAACCATTTCTATAATGTTTATATGTCTAATGATAGGAGGAGTAAAATATCTTGAACTAGTTGGGATTAACCCAAGAGCTATTGATTCAACAATAATAACTTTCCAATTATTAACGATTATACCCCTAAACATCTTCTTTTATGGCTTTCTACTCTTTTTAGGTATAGGTATAAATAGGGTCACTCCATCCAAAACTAAATTCCCTGCACTTTTTGCGATATGGTTAGCTATATATCTCACAATGATTGTACAAAGACTTTTCTACTGGATTTGGATAGCTCCAGCGTAAACTTCAGTGAAGTTTACATCTATTTTTATTTTTTCTAAAAACAATTCAATTTCTGTGTAACGTTATATTATATCAACTTACATTATGGTGCTTATTTTAAGCAACGTTATTTCTTTGTTTAAAGTTATTCAGTTAAGATAAAGAACAAATGGATTTTAACAGAAAGAAAAATTAAGTAATCTATCATCAACGTTCTTCTTGTTCAATTTGTTCTGTAAAATCTGCAGCTGTTCGTGTTCCTGCTAAACCTCTCAAAAAGTCCAATTCTCTGAAATAGGTGATGGTGATAATTATTGGAACCGTTAAGGTGAGTGTAGCGATCATGAACCACCCTAAAAGAGGATTAAAAGTGACGATACTTTGATAACAAGCTATGTAAAAGGGAATTGAACACAGAAAAAGAGCAACTGACCAGATTGTATACTTTATCTTTTCATCAAAACGTCCAACTGTTTTAGGCTTAAATTTTATTGTTTGGTCAAACTGTTTCTTGATACCTAGATAGGAGCTCACAATGGACCAAACAAGAAATGATTGAGCTGTTAGCATGAGAAGATAGAAAACTATTAATGTCCAACCAAATCCTTTGAGACCACGCATTTGTATCATTCTGTCTTCTTTCTCCTCTCTTCTCCAAGCAATAATACCCATGACAAAAGTTGCTAATGAAATGAGTGTAGGCGCTACTAATAAAAGGGGAATAGCATATTGAACAGGACGAATGAAAAGTATTCCTAGTGGGGTACCGAAAAAGTACAAAAGAATCAAAATAAGATTAACGAACCACATCGTTACACCTATAGTCGGTGTGATAGTTGTTCCAATCATATCGATCTTATTTGTAATTTTACCTCGTTTGAATAAGATTGTTCTTGCTCTTTTCAAAAATGTAGAAGTAAGACCATGGCTCCATCTCCAAATTTGGTTGACCATACCAATAGGAGTCCAAGGAACAAGACCATGAGAACAGACTTCATGAATATAACGCATTTTGTATCCTTCTGCTATAAGCAAAAAGGACGTATCGGTATCCTCTGCTAAAGTATCTTCTGTCATTCCTCCAAATTTCTTGAATAAGTCAGTTCTAAAAATGCCTGTCGTACCCGTAAATAAAGTAGCATCTCTGGTTGCACGACTCTTTTGGTAAATATGGAAAAATTGCGTGTGAATGAAAGCACTGCTTCGTTGGGTATAGTTTTCTTGATTAACAAACATAGGCTTACCTTGAACTAACATAATGTCGTCACTAACAAAACCTGAAAGACAAGTTCGGATAAAATTAGGGGTAGGAATATGATCAGCGTCTAAAATACCAAAAAAATCAGACGTAATCGTTGTAAGAGCATTGTTAATAGCTCCAGCTTTGAAACCTTTTCTATTAGGTCTTTTGATATATTTAATATTATTAGCCAAACAGAATTCTTTAAGTTGAGGTTCAAAATCAGGAGGACTATCGTCACACATAATGATTTCATAACGATCTTTAGGATAATCAAGTTTAAGGGCACCTTCTAAAGTTTTAGAAAGCACGCGAAACGCTTCTTTATACCCTGGAATAATAATACTAACTGTAGGAAGTGGGTCTTTACTAAGATAAGCGTTATTTTCGTCTCTAATCTCTTTATATGCCGAAGATGAACCTATAAAATAGTAAATCCATATTGAATAGAAAGCCGACAAGAATTCCATACAAAGAACGAATAAATTGATAGCCACACCAATTACAATTTTCCATAAAGAAGGAAGAGCTAAATAATAATCGAAAATTACAGAAACACTGTAAATAAAATAGTAAACAAGAAAAGTTAATAATAAATACATTAAGGTATACCAGAAAAGTTTCTTTAGTTTCATTTACTTCTTGTGCTGATTATTAGTAAGGCAAATAAGTCTATCGCTGAAAACATCTTTAGAAAGACCTATCAAAATAAATCAAGCACTTTTACGTGTTTTCAGATGAAAGAAGAGAGTAAAAGGATAAGTCATGACCATTGTTAACCCCAATAAACCCAAAATTAGCCAATAAGAGCCTTGAAATCCTATAGAAAGAAAGTCCAACAAGCCTAAAAATACTGTAAAACAACCAAAAAACGTAATAGCGAAGGAAATTTTAAGGAAAGGAATTTGTGCAGTCCACTCTTGCTTATTACGATTTGGAGGAGAATACCTAAATATTGATCTAAACAAAAAGTAGAGCGTAAAAGGGTTTAGAGCTAGAGCAATAATATAAAAAATGAACAAATCAAAAATATTCAAGCCTTTAAGCCCACTTTTATCTGCAAAAACAATAGCAATAACACCTGATAGTTGATAAGCTAAAGAAAAAGCGATAGGCATAAGCAAGAGATAGGGGAAATCCTCAAAGGGTAATCTGACCACTGAACTACTAGTAAGATACATACAAATGTAGAAGAAAACTGTAATGTACATTGTTGGTGTAATAAGAAAAATTGAAGTACTAAATAATAAATCAATACGGTCAAAGATAGGAATTTTAGCTTGAAAAATCTTTTTGTAACGTAATTTCAATGATTGAACTGCGCCTTTGGCCCATCGGAAAATCTGTGATAATAAGGAGGAAAAAGTAGTAGGAACTAAACCATAACTCCCGTATTCGTCTAAAAGTGCACTCTTATGCCCTCTAGAGAAAAGGTCAATTGTTAAGCACACATCCTCTGTTAAAGTATCAGTAGATATTCCACCAATGTCTAGCAGACAAGATTTGCGAAAACAAGCTGTAGAACCGTTAAAAATTACTTTACGCCTTTTATGTTTGGAACGAGAAAAAACTTCGAAAAATTGGGCATACATCATAGATTCCCATATCTGAAGTTTATTCTGTAAATTACGGAAGTTTACTTTGGCAGTAACAAAAGATAATTCTTCATTATTTACTAATAGAGAAGTACTTTTTCTAATGAAATTGGGCATAATAATGTGATCGTAATCTAATAACACTACAAAATCAGACTGAATTTGAGAAAGAACAATATTGAGCATACCAGCTTTGTATTGTTTGTTTTTTGGATCGTAAACATGGTGCGCGTTATATTTCAATAAAACAGATGACATGGATTGAAGGTAATTGTCCGTTTCTTCAGTGTCATCTCCAATAAAAATTGAAATTTTTTCTGAAGGATAATTTGATTCTCTAATAGACTGTAACGTTTGTTCTAATATAGATAAATCAGGTTTATGAGTTGGAATGACCACAGAAACAAAAGGATAGGATGTAAGATCTCGAATGAGGGGTTCTGAGAGACTAGAAGGTGAGAAGCAAGTATTACCCATATGATAAAAGAGCATCAGTGTATAAAAAATACCGATAATCTCAACAGAGATTGTAAGAAGATTGAGAATAAGTTCTAATATCAAATGAAAAGAAATTGGTGTTGTAAAAAGTTGAGCAAATATAAGGTATAATGACCAAGAAGTATAAATCAGAGCTACTAAAAAGACAATAAAAGTGAAAATAAATATCAGTAAAGCAAATGCTTTGAACAACATATACTTGTATTTTTCACCTTTTTCAGCCATTATAACGCCAAAGTAATTTATTCTATTTAAACTTAAACGTCTAGTATATATAAAGTTTAATTGAAGATAGCAGATCAAAGTGAGCTGAGTTAATCATAAAATCATCGGTTGTAATTCTAAATCATTTCTGCTATCCAAATCAAAGTAAAAAAAGTAGTATATTATTCTATTGTTTGTTAGAATAAAAAAGAGAGAATAGTCTTTTTCCTGTATATTAAATTTTTAGCAAAAAAACCTAATCGTATTTATTTTCTTCTTGTAATTTATTATTTGTTTGATGAGTCATCATATTTTGTTGTTCTCTTCTTTGTTTCAATTGTTCAGACGTGAGAACAGCTTCTATAGCATTCTTTGGCACAAGAGGTGGTTCATATTTGCTGATCAGTTCTTGTATAATGGCTTTTTCTTCTTCTAATCCGAATTTATCATAAAGAGCTAAAAATATGTCTTCGTAAACGTATAATTCCTCCAGTAGTTTACCATAGACTATAGTAATCTCAGAATCACTGAAACTGCGTATTTTGTGTGATGCTATCTCCTTTAAGTATTCTACAAGAAATTCATCATTCTCTGCAATATTTGCTAATTTAAACATAAATTGAGATATGTCTACTTGAGCGCTGTGAACAGCGATTCTTATTAATATCTCTTTATATTCTGTTGTAAGTATTAATGCAAATTCTTTCGTAGTCATTCTTAGTAGAGGAATAAGTTCATCTTCCCAATCATCTGGTAGAGTAGAGTAGTTAAATATTAATGCTGGCACAAGATGGCGGAAAAGAGAAGGATTCATCTCTTGGAGCCTAATATCTTCAATTTTTGCTAATTCTTTGATGAACAGTTTATACTGTTCTTTTGCACCTGAAGCTTCATAGTAGATAAGAAGAGGAATTACTACTTGATCAGGAGTTAACCCCTTAAAGTACATTTTATACGCGATAGGGCGTATTATGAAGGGTCTGGCAATAAATATAACAAATAAAAAGATCATATATGTCAAGTCTTGTAATACGTAAACAATCAAAAATACTAAACCTAAAGCTATCAGCCAAGAAAAGAGGTTAGCATTTTTTAACACTTTTTTAACATCGTTTGTGTTGAAACAAATAGGACAAATTCGCTCCATATTTAGTGAATAATTCGTATCAAGATTACAGATGGGTAATCCACATAAGGTACATTTATCTTCCGACCTATTAGATAAATGAAAGGGACAATACTCGGTATTATCAGCGGGATTTGACATAAGTAAAAGAAAAAGGACGTTTTTAAAACTTTATCGAAAATAGTTAGTACAAAAGGGAGACAATTTATATAGGTGATAAAAGAAAATAAAGTGAACTTGTAGGTGTTATAAATTGGACAACGAAGATTTAATTCAGACTACAATAAAAACAGCTAAACAATTACTCGCTGAAGGGGATAT
>CAZEQQ010000013.1:0-17182 GCA_964514425.1 uncultured archaeon | reverse complement strand
TATTGTACATTCTCCATTTCGAGTTACATAATATTGACAATAGCCCCCCATTATGGGCGTATATTTTTCACAGTCTGCATCAGCGTTACGTTCATTTCCTGCTTTAGTAGCTGTTGGTTTAGGTATGTCTGACATTTTAATCATTTTTAGATTTTGATATAAGAGCAAATAATTCTTATTATTTAATTATTTCCCTAGTTGTAATGAAAGCATAAAGAAACTTTCTTTGTCCAGATTATCTGTAGATATAGTTAGGATTTAATCTTTCACAATTAGGACAGTTTTTATCTAATTTTGTTAATACAGTCCCACAACCGGTACATTTCAATAACTTTTCTTCTTTGCTTTGAGTGAGATTAGGTAAAGTATTATCTGCGTTCATTAAGCATTAATGTACAATCACAAATTTATTTTTTTGCTTTCTCTTAAAACTAGTATCATATGTCAAAATCCTTATTATTACAGAAACAATAAAGAAAAGGAGGATTTTATTACGATGAATACTTTAATTGCAAAAATTGTTGACAGTGCGGAAGATAATTCTAAATATGCTGTTGTTAACAAAAATATTGCAAAAAATTACAATTTATTGCTAGGACAATTGGTAGAATTATATCCTTTTAATATTGGACTCATGGTAGTGAGTAGCGAAGTATTTCCCATGGATTATATAGGCATACCACAAAAAGTTGCAGTAGAAAATGGTATTAAAGAAGGGGACATTATTACAGTTAAGCAAATTGTGAATGAGACTATTATTCAATATCTCCACAAAAAAATGAAAGGGGAACATCTTAAGGAGGAAGAGTTTAATTATTTATTTTCAGCCATTGATAAGAATCTTATGCATTCAACACAAATAGCAAGTCTTATGACACTTTTTCAAGTTGTGGGATTAACGCTGGATGAAACCACATCAATAGCAAAAAGTATAGTAAGTAATTCTCGATTATTGGAATTAAAAAGAAAACCAATAGTCGATAAACACTCAATTGGAGGAATACCAGGAAATCGCATCACACCTATCATGATAAGCATTTTAGCTGCTTCAGGACTTACAATCCCGAAAATATCGACGAGAGCTATCACCTCTCCTGCTGGAACGATCGACACAGCTGAACTTTACATGCCTTGTGATTTAACATTAGCAGAAATGCAAGACGTTGTAAACGCTACAGGTGCATGTATTGTTAGTGGAGAAAATGTAGATTTAGCAGATACTTCTGACAAGATTATACGCGTTCTTGATAAAATAAAAATTGACCCCAAAGAGTTTATGGTTGCTAGCATATTGGCAAAAAAGATAGCTGCAGGGTCAGAATATGTTCTTATTGATTTACCTACTGGGAAAGGAGCAAAAGTTCTTCATCGTGAGGATGCTCAAAAAGTAGGAGGTCTCTTTACATCCATTGGATATTCATTGAAAATGCATTTGGATTGTATAATTAGCCCCGGAGATAGACCAATAGGTTCAATGATAGGGCCAGCTTTAGAAGCTAGAGACTGTCTTAGAATATTAAAGAATCAACAGGGAAGTACTGATTTAAAAAACAAAGCTCTTTCTCTTTGCGGAATAATACTAGAATCTCAAAATTGGTGTCCTCGAGGGTATGGTTATGAGTATGCAGAAGAGATTTTAAATAGTGGGAAGGCGTATGAAAAGTTTAAAGAAGTTATTGAAGCACAAGGAGGAGATCCTAATATAAACGAGGGAGACCTACCGTTAGCTAAAGAAATAGCAACAATAACAGCAAAATTAGATGGAGTAGTTTATGGAATAGATGGGTTAGCAATAGCTACAATAGCTAGACAAGCAGGTGCTCCTTACGATAAAACAGCAGGTGTTAAAATAATAGTTAAAAGAGGAGAAAAGGTCAATAAAGATCAGCCATTATTTGAGATACATTCAGCATCATCGGGAAGGTTAACAAAAGCTATTGAGATAGCAGAAACACGTCTTGAACCTATTGATATGGAAAGAATGGTGCTTGATGTCATTTATGGACCTAAAGATTTGTAGAGTTGATGATATGATTACTAAAGAAAATTATTCTTATATTATATTGAAGTTTAAACATGAGAGATTTGCTCTTTCACTTGTTGAACATATAAAAAGATCAAATGAAGATTCTTTTTCACTACAGCTTATTGAGGCAAATCATCTCGTTAGTACAACACAAGTAGAATCAGCAGTTTTCCATACGCTTCGTGCTTTTAAAAGGAAAAAAAACATTACTCGAGATTGTGGCACAGAATTTCTTTTAAGAGTTTCAGGGAAAAAACAAATAGGTACAGCATTAGATTCATTTGGAGTTACGAATACTACTACTCATTGTCTTTTGATAGCAATAGGAGGAGAAAAAGAGAAAAGAGAAAAGGAGTTACTTAGACAACTACACAATACATGTGTTGATACAGATTATGATAAGGTTGAACACTTACCTATTGCATCATTACCCTCTTTAAAAAGATTCTATAATTGTGACTTAGATTTGGAAGAAATAGAAAAGAAGGCTTTAGAAATGATAGCCTCTATTGATGTGTTATATTAATTATGTTTGAATCCATTCTTTTAGGATCTTTATTCCCATTTCATTATACTCTTTCTTTAATTTCTGTATTACTTGTAATTTCTCCATTTCATCTTTCTCTGATGGAAAAACAGAGTGCAATATTTTATCCACAGCAGCTTGAACACTTGCTACTCCTGGTGTGCTTATTGTTTTCTTCCCGCTTCCAGTAAGAGGGATATTTTCATTTGTTACAAGTAATTTGTTAAACCATAAAGGATGAGCAGAAAGTATTTTGAATCCTTCTTCTTTAGTATATGACCTTATATCTTGAATGTGCTGATTAAATCGTTCTATTGCTATTCTGTTTGGGTGGAAGACATTTCGTGATAATATTCCTCTTACATATGTTTGTACTGTACCTGATTGTTCAATGATATGAAAAGGCACTAGTGTCGACACTTCTGTCATCACAGCATCTATAGTATCAGATTTATAGATTCTTTCAGAAGTATAAATTTTGTTTAGAATATCTAAAGAGATACATACACCATTGATTTCCAATGTTTGTTCTATGTATTTTCCTGGCTCTACAGCAAATTCACTATGAAATATACCTGGTCCAAATATTACCGCTATTCTGTCTTTTGTTATTTCTTTGAAAGTTTGTGTTTCATCGGTTAGCATTATTATTGTATCTCGACGTAAATCAACAACTTGTTTTCCAAGATATAACCCCTTCATTTGTGTTCCAATTAATTTGGTCCATGAGGGAATGATGAGTAATGAATTGAGGTGTCTATCTTTAATTTCTTTTAATCTCCACTGTTTCTTCTTTTCTTCTAACTCTATTATCTCTTTGTCTATTTTTCTGAAAGTTATTTCTGCGTCTACTAAACGTCTAGGATAACCTTCTTCAGTCATAAAGGAGATAATTTCCCTAAGAGGAACATCTCCACTATCAAAATCCAAAGTATTTCCTCCACACCCATAGTATTCTTTAAGCAAATTTAGTAATTGGATCCGTTTATCCATTTTTTTGTATTCTTGTGATTCCTCAATTTTTAATGGGGACATATGCAATTAATCCTTTCTTCTGCTCTATTTTCTGTAAATATTTCGTAGAATATTTACTTTTCCATTAACAGACAGCTCTTACTAGTTATCATTCTCTTTTTTTGAATAAAAAGATAGTTGTCTAAATTACCTTTAATAGTTCTTTAAGGTTGTAGGATAACTTGTAGTGCTAATAAGTTGAGAAGCAGCATCCATTCCATTAATTAGCGCTTGCTTTACAGGTGTTTCGTTGAGTAAAGAATAAACAACACCAGCATTAAATGTTAAAGGATGAGCTATTTTGCATGGAGAGAGGGCAATATTTTCTTCTCCCCAATACTCTACTCTCTCTGAACTATGATAAATCAAATTTATTTTAGTTTTAGCTACAAATTCTTTAGGTGTTAGAGATAAATGAGAGATAAGGGCTTGATACTCATATTCATTTACAGATAGATACTTTTCCCCATGGAATTTATGTAAATGTAAGAGTAGTTTATGGAAATCTTTTATTCTTTCATAATGGCTAATATCACAAGGATCAATAAAGATAATTCCGTTTAAGTCTGTTTGGTCAATTAGAGAGAGTTTATCATGATAGTTTATGCCTTTTTCATAAATCAGAGGGTTTTTGGGATCAGAAAGTGAAAGAAGTAATGAGCTAACCCATTCTATCGAAGTAGGATTAAGAGCTATATTACTTATTGATTTTACAGTACTTTCATTATAATATTGGATGAGTTTTGGAGTGAGTAGTCCAGGATGGATTGAACCGTCTAATGCATTAAATTGTATTTCTCCTTTACTTAAATTTAGTATTGCTGTATGATTTACTGTTATGCCTTCTATTGCTTCAATTTTAAGTTCAATATTAAATGCGTCCACTAAAGTTTCAAAGAGAGACGAAGAAGGACCAACAAAAGTGACTTTTTTCCCTAAAGTTGCTAAAGCTCTACAAAAATTGAAACCATTGCCACCAGGTTGTAATGTTATGTTAGTATTAGTATGATGTGACCCATATGAAGGAAGAATTTCTAGTAACTTTCCATTCTTTCCTTTTGGCTGAATGTTAATATCAATGAAACTATTATCAAAGCCTGCATAAATCATTAATGCTTGTTCATCTAGTTCTTCTTAAGTCTTTTTTGTTTTTGTGTTGGAGAGTTTACATCTTTGTTATTTTACTTATCCCCATAACTTCAAATAAACTATCCAAAGCTTTTATTGTGATATAGACCAATACTAATCTGAACTTTATTGTATCTTCACTATCTGCACCTAATACTTGACATATTTCATAGAACTTAGTGAATGTTTTTGCCAAATCATAAGTATAATTAGCAACAGTGTCAGGTCTAAGTGTTTCAATAGCTCTTGTAAGAATTCTAGGTAATTCATCGATACTTTTTATTAGATCCCACTCTTCATCCTCAGTAATAGTAAAGGAAAGGTCTGAAACGGCATCTATTACCTGTTGCAAGTCGTAACCTTTACCTTTTGCTTTTTTCAGTATATTTGTAGCACGGGTATAAGTATACAGTAAAAATGTTCCCGTATTTTCTGTTGGACTCGTAGCTTTTTTAGCTTCAAATACAACAGTTTTTTGAGGGTCCATTTTTAGTATGAAATATTTGATACTACTCGTAGCTATAGCTTCAGCTATTTTCTTTTTCTCACGCTCTTCAATTTCCCTATCTTCCATTATAGTAAGAACTTCTTCATAAGCTAGTTCAATTAGCTCGTCAGGGGTAACATATTCCAATTCTCTTCCGGCCATTTTTCTTCCTACAAGAGAAACGTACTCGTAATCTAAGTGTATTATTTTATCAGCTATATCTTGCTTATTCAAACCGTATAAGGCTATTTTCAAGCCCATTTGAGGTTGTTGTTGCTGCTTTCCTATTACATTATAACAGAAAGTTCCATCAATTTTTTCAAGTTTATGTAAATGGTAAGCGATATCTCTGCAAGGATAAAGAGGTATCCCTTCAGAGTTCACTAAAATTAATTCAGGGATTTCGTGATGGATGTTATAGAGTTCTTTATATCTTAATGTTGATGCAAGTTCATCAGATTTTAATAACCTAGCCTTACCATCGTGTCGCAACCATCCCTTGCTATCTAACTGTGTTAATATCTCTTCCACTTCACCACTCCACATGACATCAGATTCTCTATCATAATCATCGTGATGAATATTAAATTTCTTTAACGTTTCAATATGTCCTGATAAAGCCAATTCCGTTAGTTCTCTAAACGTTTCTACAATGGCATTAGTACCTCCCTTTTGATAAGTGTCTATGTATTCTAACGTTAGTTTTGAGAGATCTATTTCCTTATCAAGTAGCTCTTCTTGTAATAATTCATATAATGAGGGTATTTTTTCAAAAAGAGAATTGTGTATTCTATGATGTTTTGACAATTGTTTTATTAGATTATTTTTTTCTTCCTCATTCAGTTCACTTTGATTAACTGTTTCTTCAATTGTTTCTGCTTCTTGTTCATCAAGTGAGTACCAATCATCTATAGTGATTGTTGAGTCAAGAGCTAGAATCTTTCTTTTTGTTTCTTGAATATCTAACATATTATTCATACAGGCGTATATCTTTCCTATCCATAGATCTATTTTAGTATCAGGTTTAACCTTTTTCTCTTTCAATAGCGAATACCCTATTACTACTGGTGCAATTTGTCTCCCTAAATCATTAATAAAATAGCGTACATTAACTGTTGCACCCAATTCCTTGTACAAACGCGCTAAAACGTCACCTATCACAGACCCTCTAAAGTTTCCTATATGCAATGCATTATTTGGGTTACTTGAAGTATGTTCAACTACAATTCTCTCTTTCTCTTTTTCACATTTTAAGTCAAATAGGTTTTTCTTCATAATTTGTTTTGTAATCTCTTTAGCAAAATTCTTTTTGTTGAGATAAATGTTGAGAAATCCCCTTTCTACTATTACATTTTCAACATATTTGTTATTTAGAATGGAGGTCTTAATTTTTTCTCCAATCTCGTCAGAGTTTAATTTTGTTTTCTTTGCAAGAGAGAAAAGTGGAAAACTAATATCACCTAAATCACTATTTGGAGGTAGAGTCCAATTCATTTCATCTTTTATAGTATACTCTTGTTCAATATATTGTTGTATTTGGAGTTGTATTTGAGAAAAAGGTCTGTTTGTCATTGAAATCCCTTTTAGGTGGTTTTTTTTATTACTTGTCTTTGTTTAATGTTTAATTCTTAAGTTTTGCTTAATGCTAAAAAAAGTTTACTAGTTATTCAAATATTCATCAATAGTCGCACAAAGAGAAATAATAAATAACTTGCTCTAAAAGATATAATTGAACTTTCTGATAACAAATCACGAGGAAATGATTATGGGTACTATTGAACACGTAACAGCAAACAGTTTAAAAGAAATTTTAGAAACAGAAAAGAAGCCTATTATTTTAGATGCATGGGCATCTTGGTGTGGTCCTTGTAAATCTATTGAGCCTTATTTTGAAGAACTTAACAAAGAGTTTGGTAGTCGTATGCGTTTTATGAAGATTAACATGGATGAAGAATCTGAAATTGCCCCTCTTTACAATATTTCTAGCCTTCCTACATTTATTATTTTCAAAGAGGGTAAACCTGAATCTTCTCTAATTGGTGCAAATCGTGCTAAATTGAAAGCTCTTATTGAGGAAACCCTCAAATAGGTCTAATAACCTTATAGGGGAAAGAGAATTTAATTCCCGTACATTTTTATTTTTTGTAATTTTATTTTTGTTATTTTTCTTTGTCTTCTGAAAAATTAATAAGCAAGTACTCTAATATTTAGTGAGAGAATAAATGAACACAAACAAAAGAAAAGTAACTTTTCCTATTGGTCTTTACGAACACCTCGTTAGGAAAGCTAATTCTGCGGTTGAAGATTCATTTATGACGATTTCTTTTCCTATTTTTACTACTCAATTTTTTGAGTTAAAACGAAAAGGGAACTGGGCCACTATAGATTGGCTTTTTAAAGAGATGGCACAACGGCTTACACGAATAATTAACAAATATTCTTTGGAGTTAGAACAAGTTGAAGGTCGCAAAAATATAAGAATAGATTATAATATCCAAAAAACTTACCGTGAAATCAAAATTAGTGGTTTTAATTATATTCCTATCAAATCTTTTGGAAATTTGATAACTATTGTTATTTGGAGTTATCTTGTCTTTACTACCCAAGATTCCCCCGCAGAGTCAGCAAAATCTAAAGAAAAGTTGAAACGTTATGAAACTAGTTTTGAGCAATTTAAAAATTACTGGAATTCAAAACCTCGTAAGCGTCTTCCCAATTATGAAAATCTTAAATGCTACATTTGTGGAGAACTAGCTACTTCACTCAACTCATGGCTCTATAAAACTTCAAGCACTGATGAACCTGTGTTTACTCCTGTATGTGAAAAACATCTTCAACATCTTATTTGACTTTCGAAAATCTTATATTAAAGTCATTTTTATTCGTGTTATGAATTATAGTATTCAGCCAGAACAACGTAATAAAATTGTTAAAATCTTAAAAGATATCTCGCGTCAGTGTGATTTAGATGCTATTGCCGTTGTAACGGTAGAAGGTAAAGAATTGGCTTTTTTCGCACAAAAAGGGACAGACCCAGCAATTATGGCAGCCTTATCTTCAGCTTTAAATTCTGCAGGTCAGCAAGCAGCTAACCAAATTAAATATGGTGTGCTTGATCAATTAATCATCAAAGGTACAGAAGGTTTTATGATTTTGCAGAACGCAGGTAAAGTGATTATTTTTGGTGCATCACGAGAGATTTTTAGTCTTGCTCTATCTATGAATATCATTAATAGATACAAAGATGAAGTAAATAATACTTTTGACTAATTTATTTTTTCGAACTTCTTTTTGTGTAGTATAATAGAAAAACTGTTGCTGTGATAACTGAAGCTAGAAAATAGAGTGGCCCCCATGAAATTTTTGCAAATAAGGTAATGATTATGGTGTGTGTGCCATACAAAGAACGAATTGAAATTACAATATTCCCTGCTTCAAATCCATTATTTTTAGCTATTAAAGAAAGAGTATAATTTCCATTTTCTTTTTCCTCCATTTTTCCAAGATTTACAGTATAACTCCCTTGTTCTATTTCTACAAAGAATTCTTTTCCAGTTAATTTTTTATTATATGTACTTGCATAAACACATATTTCTATTACTTCATCAATCTTGTTACTTTCTATATCACAGTAACTAATATTTGCAGTTGTTGTTGATGTAGAGAGAATATTGGTAATGAACCGTTTATTATTTGCATAGTTATAAGAATAAACATTTTCATCGTATTTTGACCTTAGAGGAGAATACAAGTAAGATGAGTCAGAGAACATCCCAGGATTATTTCCAAGAAACACAAATGACCCATTATTGTTTCTATTATCAACAACTGCAAATTCATCTCCAATCATTTGAAGGTTAGTGTTGTTTATGTCAATTAGCGATAAAGGAAAAGGGATGTAGAGTTTGTTGATTGTGTAAGGTTCATTAAGTACAGTTACATTATTGTTTGAGTAGTTAACTATTCTAGACGTATCTGTATTTAGGATGTAATTCACTCCTAAATGTTCAATTATGTGATTAATTTGGATCAAATTGCTACTCTGGCTTGGAAGAAGGATAAAATTACCTTTTGCTTCTCCTGTAGCTAAGATATAATCTTTTAATGCTTCTAATTCTTGCCCTCCGTATCCACTTCGAATATTTGAAGAGCCTAAATTGGTTATTATTATAACCTCATAATTGTTTAGATTTAACTCTGATAGAGATTTGTAGTTCATATCTCTAGGTTTTATAATTGTTCTTAACCCTAAACTATTTGCTAATTTGAGTAATGTGAACATATTTCCATAGTAAGAATAATACATGCTTTCTCCTTTTTCAAAACAGTCTATCAAAGCATCTCCTTTATATTCATTAATGGAAATGTTAAAATTCATTATTGACGTTTCACCATCTGTTATTGCTAAAAGATTGAAATAGTAGGTTTTTGCTTCTTTATCTTTAGTAGAGATATCAATAATAACATCATGTTGTCCTATTATGAAATTTTCAAGTTTCATATTTTCTGTGTTTATTGTTATTAATTCTCCGATTTCTTTACTTAATTCAAAAGATACATTGTTTACGAGTTTATTTATAAAAAGATGAATTTTGATTGATTTTTGCTCATTAGGGAAAAATGACATATCAAAAACCTTTGTAGATTTTGGCCACAAGGATATAGTAGGACTGTTTGTAAGAAATCTATCTGTTTTTTCTATCGTAACTACTCCAACCTCTTGATAGATCAACATGGGATTATAACTAGTGTAGCTTCCTAAAGGATTTGTAAAGGTTCTACTCATTAATTTAGATTCTTCCATTAGCGCTATTTTCACCGTAGAACAGCCTTTTTCTTGATGTTTTTGAAGTAAAAGGGCAGTTAAAGCGCTTATTACTGCTGTAGCAAAACTTGTTCCTGAAACAATTGTATAACTATGACTTACTGCAGAAGTGGTATTGATGTTGACTCCCGGAGCTAATATATCGGGTTTAGTCCACTCTAAACTTGTATCAACATTGTCAAACAATGTTAATCCCGTATTTGTATCATAATTTACTCCAACAGGACCACTACTACTGTATTCATACAATAAATTATTACTATCCACAGCTCCAACTGTTAAAGCTTGACTAGCTACTCCTGGGCTTAATGTTGTAAAATAATCATTATAACCGAAGTAATCATTCAATCTAGAGTTTCCAACAGCTACACAGACCATTATTCCTGCTTTAACGATATTGTTTACAGCCACTACCTCTGGCGCATCTAAAGATTCTACCGACCGGCCTAATGAAAGATTTATTATATCCGCATCATTTTCTTTAGCCCAATCTAGTGCGGTTAATAATAGACTTACATCTCCTGTACCTGTTGCTGAAAGGATTTTTCCTACTAATAAATTTGCATCAGGAGCCACACCTTTCATGTGCCCATCTAAACCATTTCCCACCATTATTCCAGCTAGGGCGGTTCCATGACCATTATCATCGGTAACGGAACTTGTATTTGAAAGAAAGTTCTTTGTTTCAATAATTCTGGGTTGTCTTGCTGA
Source organism: uncultured archaeon (assembly GCA_964514425.1). GTDB lineage: Archaea > Asgardarchaeota > Heimdallarchaeia > Heimdallarchaeales > Heimdallarchaeaceae > CAZEQQ01. Next base: position 6,465 of record CAZEQQ010000013.1, on the reverse strand, counting down.
GGTCTGATTTATTGCAGGGTGTAAAAGGCTAATTCCTGTATCCAATAAAGCAATGGTCATGTTTGTTCCTGTAAAACCCTCATCCCACAGATAATAAGTATTGACTTGTTCACTTATATTAACGATACTTCTTGGAAAATTCAAAGAATCAAGATTAATATTTTGATTAATTGAACTAGTTATAGTTAATTTGCCATTTCGCCATATTTCTTCAATCATTCCACTTTTACATAAGAACTCTAATTCTTTTAGAGTAAAAAAACCGTTAAAACCAGGATATGAGTTGTATATATGTTCAATATTTTCTTTATAGAGTTCAATGACATTGGTGTTCTCTTTTGGTTTTATTATCACATCTACCTTTTGTCCATATTCCATACCATGCAGTTCTTCAAGAAAGGATGGCTCTTTTACAAACTCTGAAAATGAAAAATCATTTTGATTGTTTACTCTCATATTTTGTTGCTTTTCATATTCTTCTGAACGTACTGATGGACTAATTTCCCCTAAAAATGAGGGAAGAAACAATAGGAGAATTAACACTAAAACTGAAATTTTTCTTTTTTCCATTTTCAAGACATTTAACTCTTTTCTCTTATAAAAATGTAGTTATGAATTTTGATGAAAAAGTTAGTTTAATTCTTTATCTTGGGATAATAGAATATATTTGCTAATTGGGGTCAATAAGAGGTATATTAATAAGAAATAGATAATATTTGTCTCTATATGCTCAGAGATGAATTTAAGGATTTTAGTACTTTTTTCTTTGATGGCGATGGTGTGCTTTACAAAGAAGATGATCTTCTCCCTGGAGCTAAAGTGCTTCTTTCTGAATTAGAAAAAGAGGGAAAAAAGATTTACTTACTTACTAATAACAGTACAAAAACACGTGAGGATTATTGTAATAAACTTCAAAAATTGGGTATTAATATCCCTAAAGATAATATCTTTAGTTCAGCATATTTAACTGCCAGAGTTTTAGCTGAAAGGACTCCAAAAGCTAGGATTTATGTTATAGGAGAGCAAGGTTTAAAACGAGAGTTATTAGCTCAAGGGCTTATAGTTCTTAATTTTGACGAAGAAACTAATGACGAAGACATTTTTTCTTTAGATTTTTCTGCTGTTGATTATGTAGTTGTAGGTATGGATAGGAATCTCACTTATGTCAAGATTGCCCGAGCAGTTAGCATTCTTACATTAAATACTAACTCTCAATTTATTGCCACAAATACGGACATTACCTTTCCCACGCCAAAAGGTGTCATACCGGGGGGAGGAGCTATGGTTAAGATTTTAGAAGTTTTATCTCATCGCAGTGTTAATGAGATTGTAGGGAAACCCTTTCCTCTTATGTTTTCTTCTGCTTTAGAACAATCTAACTCTACAAGTTCTACTACTTTAATGATCGGTGATAGATATGAAACCGATATTATTGGAGCAAAAAAAGTGGGTATACGAACATGTATGGTTCTTTCGGGGATTTCAACTATTGAAGATGTTAAGAAGTTAACTGGTTCGGATATACCAGATTTTACTCTTGAAAATGTGAGTAAGATTCTCTATTGAAAAAAGGAAAAAAGTGAGAAGAATATTATATTTGTACCAGAGTTATCAGATAGAGAGCAACTGTAACAATTGTTGCTGATAAGAACGAGTACAAAGATATTTTCATTGCTTTCCTTAAATCTTCTTTGTAGAATTGTTTTTCATCAACATTTCCTTCTATGTTTAATCTTAAATCTATAGACATTTTATCACTCCTATGACATATTGTACTTTCTTGTTAAAGCATTCTTCACACAGAATCTGAACAGATATTGGTAGACATGCATAAAACCCATCATTAAAGGTAGGAACAGTAGAAATACTAACCAATTAGGTAATGCAAAGAACACTATTACAAAATATAGTATTAATGTAACTATAAAGGTTAGAAAACCGTTCTTGAGTCTTTTTAGTCTTTCAGTTTTTCCGATATTACATACTCCTGGTTGATATCCTATTGATTTTAGTACAAGAGATTGTAGTTGATTTTTGAAATCTCCAGCCTTTTTCACTTCTTCTTGTTCTATTATTTTTTGTCTAACCAAAAATCCTCCAAAACTATCTACAAAGTCGTCCATTTGACTTTTTTTCATCACATATGACGGAGATATGTCAGATTCTGGCACCAGTTCTGTTATATGATTCGAAGCAGATATTAGTTGTTGTTCTATTGCAGACAAATCTATTTCATTCAGTTTATTTTTCACTCCAAAAATAAGTAGTAAACTTTTATTTCCTTGTAAAGCATACGTTTTCTCTTCGAATGAAATAAGACGGAGTTCTCCTTCACCTAGTTGTGCACCAAATTGTAAAAGAGCTGTAAATAACCCTGATTGTAAGGTGTAGAAGTCCTCATTGAGTAGTGATGTTTTTCCTCGATAATAATAAAGAGGAAGACCATCTTCTTGTATTACATAAATTTCATCAATCATTTTATCACCTTTGATGATAATTGTTAATAGTTATCATTCATTCAATATAACTTTATGTTTTTCTCAAAAAAACAAAAATTCCCTCCGTTCATTTGTTTGTTTATTTTTTCTTTTTTCGTGAAAATACCCCTGATATCTTGGTTTTAGTCCCAGTATATGCTGTTTTTGCTGTTCCAGTTATTTTTTGCTTTGCCATATCTGTTAGCATATCCATCACATATCCTTGCCAGGACATTTCTCCTTCGCGTATTTTATCTATGTTTTCCATCAACTCTTCATATGAGGGTAAGATTTCAAATCGATACAAGTCGGGGTCAGAGTAATTTCTGAACTTTTTCGAAGTTGCATAAGAGAATAAGAAAAAGAACATAAGAATTGATACAAAAGTTAAAGCCCATTTTCCTCTTAATTGTGCAACTTGTGATGCGTCAAAAATTATTAATTCAGGATTAGTTATAATCCAGATGTTTATGACATGATAACCCATTATTAGACCCATTACAGTTAACATTATCCCCAACGGACCTATTATTTCGGGAATTCTTAAAATGAACCATTTTTCTTTTGCTATTTTCTTTCTTTCTGCTATTTTCTCTTGGGCTTCTTCATACATTTTTGCAAATGTTTGATCCCTTTTCTTTTTCTTCTTTTCATAACTTTTCAGTTCTCTTTTCTTTTTCCACTTTTCTATCCCTTTATAATCATCTAATTCGTCCTTTGTAAAGTGTGGAGCTTCTACTTCATCTTGTTTTCTTATTAATTTTTCTTGTGCTAACACTTCCTTTATTTCTGCATCCTTTTCTTGAACATGAACCAATTTCTTTCCAAAATTAGAAACAGAATAAATCAACCAAAATAGAGATGTTACGATTGTACCTAAGGTATCAAATGTACTATCGCTTAATTCTCGCCCTTGATAGGTAAAAATCACTATTCTCCATAATATATGGGCGTTAAATACATAGTAAAATGCTAATATTGTGAAGAACACATCATTCCTTTTCCCTAAATCAAAGATTATTAGAAGCACTAGTATAGACGCTAATATGGAAAATATTGCTGAAGAAAAAAGTAATAATTCCATTGTTTTAGATGTTATTACGTTGTATAGTAAATAAAGAGCGCCTCCAATGTTTGCTATTACAATTAAGAACACTATTCCTCCAAACAATATTCCTCCTTGATTTTTACTTTTTCCTAAATATAATGCACTCCCCAAATATTTATTTCCAAATAAATTTAGTGACATAGAGTATGATAGGAATACTGACACTATAATCCATATTAAATAAATGGCTATACTCACATAAGGTGAAACATCAAATAAATTCATTTGTTCTGGTAAAAAGTAAAATAGTATACTAAATGCTCCGACCATCATTAAAGCGGGTATAAACCAAAATTTTAGCGGATAATGTGCTAAAAATAACCCACAAATAACGAACGTTACCGCAACTGCTAATTCAATTTTTAACATCATATCAGCATAAGGCGCTAACTCTGGCATGTAATCTTGTGCCAGTACTAAAAATGAAGCTGTTAGAGCTATGGCAAATACAAGAATTGTATAGCCAATATACTTCTTTGAGAATAGTACCTTGAATCCGTTAACAAATATACCTTTTATGTAATCATATATTGCTTTCTCTACGTAACTCATAATTAGTAATGATTTATACTCAATAAAAAAGCTTTCCGATAACAAAAAGATAATGAGCACTTAGATTGTTTTTAATGTGCTCAATAAGTCTACAAAGAAGTTTATTGCTTTTTCTCTTTCACCTTCATAGAATTTCAAGGATCCTACTACTTCGTGTCCCCCTCCTTGTGTTCCAGTTTCAGGTATTTTTTCTCTCATCTTTTTAATCATATCAGGGAAGTTTATGCTGACATTTTTTGACCTCAATATAAGAAAATCTGGTCCTAAGCCCAGTGTTACAACGGCTTTATTTTCGTTTTCTTTACAATAATGGTCAAATACTAGCCCGGTTAATTTTCCAGGTGGAGGGAAACTGAAACGATGTGTATACATTTCAACGTCAAAAAGGAATAATTCTATTTTGTTTTCTAGTGTTTTATGTTCTACATGTGGAAGGCTATCTTTTAATGATTGTTGTAATGAATTAAAGGCTTCATTCCATACTAACTCTACCATTTTTTCATGCCATGTTTGTTCAGTGTCAACATTGAATAAGATTTTCATCAAATTTTTCCCTTCAGAAAACCTTAGGAAATACATTTCAAAGTCTAAAGCTATTCCTATTTTTTCCAACTTCTCTTTTTCGTATCCTTTTTGTTTTGCTAGTTCGAGATATGCTTTTATTTCTTCTCCTTCAACTCTATCCATCAAACCAGCAACAGCAGGAAGATGCTCTAAATCTGTTGCTATGCCAGGATAAATGAACTTCGCTACTTCAAATCCTAACATTCCTCCAGATAATTCATAACCACCTTCGACCCAATATGGATTAACATGTACATCCACTAACTCTTTAATAATTTGATCTGGAAAGTGGTGATCGATTACGACGATTGTTAAGTCTAATGCTTTTAATTTTTGGTAGGAGAGGAGAGATTCTGTTGATGAGCCAAAGTCCATACATACAAATATGGGGAGTTTATCTCCAAATCTTTCTTTATCAGCCAAAGAAAATTCTATATCTTTTACTGTGTCTATCAATTCAAAGAAAGGAGGTTTATTTGGCAGTCTTTTGATTCTCATTCTTATAGTATCACTATCAAATCCTTCAGCTTCCATAAATTTCTCTAAAGCATAATGCATACAAAAACCAGCTACACCTCCGTCAGCATCAGCATGATGTCTAATATAAATTGTTTGCCCTGTATATACTGCTTTTCTTATTATTTTTGCTGCTTCTTTTATATCTTCTTTCAATCTTTCTAACGTAGGGCTCTTAATTGAAAATTCTATATCAGGAGGGATAGATTTTTCATCTATTGCATTTTCTATTTCTTCTACTAGACTCTTTGCTTCACTTTCTTCTAATAATTCAATATCTCTAATTTCTATCTGCATTGTTTCTTTGAATTTTGTTACTTCTCCAAAGACTTGTACTACTGAATCTTCTTTAATGTCAGCAAAAGCTCGTTCTCCTGGTTTAATGAAAGCTGCTCCATTTATTGAACCAGTTTTATCAACAAATGTAAAACGTGTTGGACCTGATGTTTGTAAAACTGCTACAACTTGTGCTTTGAATGACATGTAAGCTCCTACTCTTTCGGGAGTTATGTCAGCTATTTGTAAAGTTCTTACTTTTCCTCGAAGTGATTCCAATTTGTATTTCTTCAGTGATTCTGCTGCTCCATATAGTTTTCCTTGTTCATTTATTGATTTAATTCGTACTATTACCTCTTCTCCAATATCCCAAGCATAATCTCTAGTTAGGTCTTTAGAGCCGATTAATACATTTACTCCATCAGCTAGTTTAACAAAAACACCAATATTCTTCACATTTTCGACACGGGATAATAAGAGCATATCTCTTCTCACTAATTGACCATCAACTGGTGGTTTTAATACGTAGACTATTGGATCAGTTTGATTTTGACATGAAGAACATAAGCCAGTTTTTGACTTACTACCCATAAGTTTTTTACAATTTTTACAATAAGATACAACTTTTGTGCCATTACACATAGAGCATTTCTCGTATGTTGTAATTTTCCCTGTTCCATTGCATGTTTTACATGCTTCTCCTCCTTTCTCTCCTAAAACGATAGTTGTTTTACCCATTCCAAAACAGGTGCTACAATTTGCTTTATCTTTTATTATTTGCCCTCTTCCTTTACAATTTGGACATCTTGAACTCATTTAAGCTCACCTTTTCACTATTATTATTATTCGATATAAGTATGGCATTAAAAAGTAAATGGTTGGTGTTAGAAAGGAATTTTAGAGCTGATAATTCATCTAGAGATGGACTTTTAAAAAGGATGAGAATAAAAGATTTTCAGGATTCAATATTTA
>CAZEQQ010000012.1:0-18642 GCA_964514425.1 uncultured archaeon | reverse complement strand
GCTATTGTTTTTTTATTCTCCTTCTGTAGTGAATAGGTGTTATAGGAGATAAAAATTTGAGTTGGTGATAGTACAGATTTAACTTCTTCTGCTATTTCATGAGAGAAAACAAATTTTTCTACTCCTAAGGAACGTAAAAGTGTAATATTTTTGTGATCAACTTGTTTAATTTCGACCCAAATTTCAACTTCTTTTGAGAGTTGGGAAATTACTTCTGAATATTGTTCTGATATTTCTAATTGAGAAGGAAAACAAAGATAAAGAGAAGAAAACAAAAAAGACTGATTTATCATATCTCTTTTATCCTCTATTAGACCTGTTTTTCCCATCAAATTTTCCAAAAAACTGTAATCTTTTTTTAATAGAATCATTTGTAAAACCTCTAAAAATCTGCAGAAGTCAAATTTGCATAAGATGAACTACTGCAAAATTAACTATGATGATGATGTAAAATAGTATCAAAAACAGAAAGTTGTTTTTGAGTTATCTTTGTCTGAAAATTAAAACTACTATACTCTAACGTAAGTAGAACCCTACTTGCCCTGTTAGCTTGAGTAGTTAATATGTTAGACATAGATAGAATAGCAACTTTAACGTAATTTATAAAACTTTCTAAAACTTAATAAAATAATTTCAGCAAATCCTACACTCATGGATAATATCTTGTATGTGCAATAAGAACACAAATTTTAAGTCATTCATGCTATTCAAACATAATCTTCTTTAAGCTTACAATGATGTGTATATGTATGTTAACTGATTTTCATATGCACAGTATATATTCTGATGGTGTTTTAATACCAAGTGAAATATTACAAAGATTAACGGTTAAAGGATTTGAAGTTGTAGCTATAACCGACCATGCAGATAACTCTAATATCGAAGAAATCCTAAAAAAATTAATAAAAGTGAAAAATGATTTTGAAGAAGAAATAACTTTTTTACCTGGAGTAGAACTAACGCATGTTCCTCCTAAGTTGATTCCAGCGTTAGCCAAAAAGGCAAAAGAAGAAGATTTCTTGGTTGTAGTTCATGGAGAAACAATTGTTGAACCTGTTAGAGAAGGAACTAACATTGCTGCTGTATCGTGCCCCGATGTTGATATTTTAGCCCATCCCGGATTAATTACAGAAAAAGAAATTCAGTTAGCTAAAGATAACGATGTTTTCCTGGAACTTTCAGCTAGAAAATGGCATTGTCTAGGAAATGGGCGATTAGCTTTATTAAACAAAAATTATCGCGCAAAATTATTAGTTAACTCTGATAGTCATACACCCTCCGATTTTCTTGATCAATTAATGATAAAAAAGGTTATACTTGGTTCAGGATTAAATGACGATGATATCATAGAGATATGTGAAAAAAATTCGAGAGAATTAATAAAACGATTTTAAAGAGAGATTTGGTAATCACTCTAGTGTCCTCAAAAGTGATTTTTTGATAGGTATATCGAGGACATAACTTTTATCTAATTCCCATTTTTTTTTATCATAATTATAATTAGGGTCATAGAATGAATAACGAACTCCATGATCTCCAATAGGGTCAATTTGATAACTTCTGGTTTCTGCTATATCATTTAAAAAGTAAAATAACTCTGCTTCATGATATTGCGGGAGAGAAATATATATCGCCAAATAATCTTCTTTCTGATCAGATAGTATCTCGACACTGTAACGAAATGGTGGGCGAAGAGATTCATCAGAAAAAATAGAAAAGCACTTGTTGAGTTCTTTTTTATCACTAAATTTAAGAAAAACTACTCTATTAGCAGAGATGTTGAAGATTCTACGATTTATTTTCGCTTTATAGTCAACAATTACATGTTTTTCTAAGTAGTGATATCTTCTCCAAACTTCTGTTTTATCCGTATTTAATGCTTTTGAAAGCTCTGTTTGTGTCATATCTGCATTATATGTGAGTAATCGAAGAATTTGAAAGTCAAGAGGTTTTAGATTATCAATTACATTCTCTTTAGGATTTAAAAGTGGTTGTGGTGTAAATGATTTATACTTCTCAAGAAAATTTTTCCAATCAAAATCCCATGTCAAATTATCTGGAGAAACTTTTGTTAAATCTAAAGGTAAAGTTTTTTCGATACTTTGAGATGAATACAGTTCATAATCAGAAATTAAGTTTTCTTTTTTTATCTCATCAAAAAAATCTTTAAGATAACTTGGATCTTTTGATGGATAGTAAAATTGTGCATAAATGCCGAGATAAGGTGTATAAATCCGAGAATGATGGATAGTATAAGGATGGGCCTTTAAACTATCTTCGACTTTAGGAAGATTAAATGATTTTGGGCATCTGATAAGCGTAACATATTTCTCTAAACCTAATGCATGAGGATCATATTGTGCATATTTTCCAGTAAATAATTTCCGCTCTCTAAGTTTTAAAATTTTTCTACGTGCTGTCGCAGGACTAATGTTTAATATATTCGCTATATCTGTGTAGGACAAAGTAGGCTTAGATTCAATAAGCCTCAAAATATTATAATCCTCAAGAGTTAGCGACATGTTTTGATACCACCTTAACCCAATAACTTTGTTATATATAGTTCTTTATTTCAGACAACTGTAAACATAAATGTGGGATCATCGTCAGGAATCCTCTCACTTGGTGGGTCAAACAATATATCTGTCCAGTCATAGACATATCCCGATTTGAAGAGAAAAATTTCAGCTTTTATGTAATAGTCTCCTGATACTAATGCATGGTTAAGGAATAAGAGTCTAAACGTTATTGTTTCTTGAAACATTGAAACTAACATTGTATACATAAAAGATGTTCCATCCGGTAGAACCAATAGTATATCTGTCATAAAGCTCTTACGATTATAGTCATTTGCAATTGTAACCGTAAAGTAACATTCAACATCATCTTCGTAACCCTTTCCATCATAATCTCCATATGCTCCGTCAAAGAGCGTGATTGTAAGAGGTACACTTGTTGCTGATGGACTTGACTCTTTCTTAGGTAGTGCATCTACGATTGCCATTGTGCCCATAGCCAGTATTAACACTAGTAATAGTGGAAAGAATTGTGTTTTCATCCTTTTTAATAACATATGAGAAAAACGTTCACATAATATATAAAGATTAGCATATACTTTGTATATTCATGCTAGAATCACCTATAGTTGTTTATTTTCTCCTCTTTCTACAGTATATTTTCTTTGCTTCTTTTAACGTGCATTACATATTTGCCTTACACTTTTGTCTTTATTTTATTAATTTCGTAATCTTATTTCTCGTTGTAGTTCTGCATCACACCATTAGTTATCTATGAGAAACTTTTTCATTTTTGTCTAAATTGTAAAAAATTTTCCCAATCTTTAAATACTCTTATTGTATAATTTACTTGGTGTCATTTAGATATGACTTCTAAAAAAATAGCAATTTCAATTATGAGTGTGCTCGTATTTGCCTCATTGGCTTATGCGTCACTTTTAGTATTAGCTCAACCTGTAGAAAAGGTTGACGTCGCAATCATCTTCCACGATCGTGTGGATGAACAATTCTTAGCAAAAAACAAAGCTGAAGTAAAACATACTTTCAAGACCTTCCCCGCAGTTTCAGCAAGTATACCAAAAGCTGCTTTATCTGCACTAGACAATAACCCCCGAATAAAATCTTGGGAAATTGACCAACCTGTATTTCTAATAAATAATGTAGATTCTGCAGATTGGGGTGTAGTAAGAGTTAAAGCTGATGAAGTATGGGGTGGTTCCTCTGGCGCTTTAGATGTTACTACCGATGTTTCAGGACAAGGAGCTAAGGTAGCTGTGTTAGATACAGGTATCGATTATAATCACCCTGATTTAGCTCAACGCTATGCTGGCGGATATGACTTTGTTAATAATGATAATGATCCAATGGATGACCATTACCATGGTACTCACTGTGCCGGAACAATAGCTGCTACAGATAATGAACCTAATGCTCTTTCTGGTTCACTAATCGGTGTTGCTCCTAATATCTTCCTTTATGGTGTTAAAGTCTTAGATAGTAGAGGTAGTGGTTCTATTACAGGTGTAGCTGCAGGTATTGACTGGGCTGCTGATAATGGCATGCACATAGCCTCATTATCTTTAGGTGCAAGTTCTGGTAGTTCTGTTCTCCAAGAAGCGGGTATTAGAGCAACACAAATGGGTGTCCTATTAATAGCTGCTTCTGGAAACGATGGTCAAGAAGCAATTGGTTATCCCGCTAAATACCCCGAATTTATGGCAATAGGTGCAACAGATCAAAATAATGCTAAAGCCTCTTTTTCCAATTGGGGACCTGAATTGGATCTAGTTGCCCCTGGTGTAAACATTAAGTCTACGACTCCTACTCACTTAAGTGGTGGTGGTCCTTTCAATCCTAAAGCGAATTATGATATATTAAGTGGAACCTCAATGGCTACTCCTCATGTTAGTGGTGTTGCAGCTTTAATTAAATCTGCTAATCTCGCTTTAACCAATGCTCAAATTAGAGATATCTTAACTTCATCCGCAACTGATTTAGGTTCAGCTGGATGGGATAAATACTTCGGTTACGGATTAGTTAATGCTAAAGCAGCTGTTGATTCTATCGGTGGAACTAGTCCTGAACCTGATCCCGAACCTGATCCCGAACCTGAACCTACCGCACCTGCAAAAGTTACAGGTTTAACTGCAACTGCAGTTTCAACCTCTCAAATCGACTTAGTTTGGGCTGCTAACTCTGAAGACAATATCGCTCATTACAAAGTTTATCGTGATGGTGTACAAATAACCACAGTTACAACAACTTCCTATAGTGATACAGGTCTAGCTGAAGGAACTACTTATACTTATCAAGTTTCTGCAGTTAATACTGATAACCTAGAAGGAGAAAAATCTGATCAAGTTTCAGCAACAACACAAACAAGCTCTGCTACTGGTACAATGTATGTCTATTCAATAGACCTGTGGGTATCAAGAAGTTATGGCCCATGGAGAGACATAAGTGTTCGTGTTATGGTAGTTGATGAAAATGGAAATGCTTTAGGTGGTGTTACAGTTACTATAGAAGTTCAGTTACCTGGTGGTAGCAAAACAACTGGAACAGGAACAACTGATTCAAATGGTCAAGTAACTTTCATCGTTGAAAAAGTTAAAGGCGGTTCAGGAACTGTTACTGCAACTGTAACAAATCTCGTGAAAAGCGGATACAATTATGATCCTTCCCTAAACAGGGAAACGACTAAAAGTATCACCGTTTAGATTTTTTAAGATAGAATGGCTAACAATTCGTTTGCTATTCTTTCCATCCCTTTTTTATTTATACTCACTTTCAAACCATTTCTAATTTTGTCTGCTTTAACAATATTATTTTTCTAATAGTCTACTAATTTACCCTTAACTTGGAACTAAGTAAATTTTTTTTATAATGTGAAAAAGAAGAAATCTTAATGGTATAGTAACCTCGAATTGTACGTTCTTAAACAACACAAGCAATCAACACAAAGGTTTATAAAAGTTCGTCAGTTCGAAGAATTAAGAAATTGATACTAAAGATTGTATATGTTATACAGTCATATGTTCATAACTCACAATATTGTGAATCATTTAAAGGAGATTTAAAGAATGAGTAGACCCCCTGAAGATATTCTGTTGGAAATAAAAGGTTTAAGAACCTATTTTTTTACAGAAGAAGGTGTAGTAAAAGCTATAGAAAGTATTAATTTAAAGGTCTATAAATCTGAGACCCTAGGTATAGTAGGTGAATCTGGTTCAGGAAAATCAGTAACAGCTCTCTCAATAATGCAAATAGTACCTGATCCACCCGGAAAGATACTAGATGGAGAACTATTATTCCATGGACAAGATTTAAGAAAATTAAGCATAGCTGATATAAGAAAAATACGTGGAAATCGTATCGCACAGATATTTCAAGATCCAATGACTTCTCTCAATCCTGTATTTACTGTTGGAGATCAGATTGGAGAAGCAATCATGTTGCACCAAAAAGTAACTAAAAAGGAAGCTAGAGAAAAAGCTATCAAAATCATGTCTCTTGTAGGTATTCCCTCTGCAGATGAACGTGTTGATAACTATCCTTTTGAGTTTTCTGGAGGCATGAGACAACGTGTTATGATAGCAATGGCTCTTTCATGTAATCCTGAGTTATTAATCGCAGATGAACCAACTACGGCTCTTGATGTTACTATTCAAGCTCAAATTCTAGAATTACTTAAAGCTACTAGTGAAGAGTTTGATATGAGTATTATGATTATCACTCATGATATGGGTGTTATAGCCGAAATGTGTGATCGAGTTGCAGTAATGTATGCGGGATATGTTGTAGAAATTGGTGAAATTGTGGAAATTTTCAAAACTCCTCATCATCCTTATACCAAGGGTTTACTTGGAGCTATTCCAAGACCAGATGCTGATAGACATGATTTAAAAATTATTCGAGGAAATATTCCTAACCTTATCAACCCCCCAAGTGGATGTCGTTTCCATCCTCGATGCGACTATTGGATCAAAGGTGTTTGTGAATATTACGTTCCTGAAATCCTAGAGTTAACACCAGGACATATTGTACAATGCCACCTTTACACTGACCGTGGAAAAGCCGCGTTAGAAAAAGCAGGAAGAAAAACTGGTGTAGAAGCCCTTGATTATCCTATCTGGGGTCAAGATGGAGCTTCTGTCTCTTAAATTAGGTGATTACAAATGTCAGCTCCCACAATTATAGAAAGATTACGAGAAAGACCAGAGAAGTCTGGTTCTCGTATACGTACAAAAGATTTAGAAGAAGATGTAGTTTTGGAGGTTGTTAACCTACGAAAACACTTCAAGATACCTATCCCTCTCGAAACAACTTGGTTCTTAGTAGCCTTTGTTATTGCAGTTATTGTCTTCGCTTTTGAAATGACATATGGTCTTATTCTGATGGGCTTAGTAATTGTAGCCTTTTTTGGTCTCCCTTACGTCCCACCATTTAACAAAAGACCAAAATTTGCCGCTCTTAAAGCAGTAGATGGTATAAATATTAAGATTCGTAGAGGACAAATCATTGGATTAGTAGGTGAATCAGGGTGTGGTAAAAGCACTGCTGCTAGAACTATTCTTCGTTTAACAGAGCCTACCTCTGGTGCAGTATATTTCCAAGGTATTGATATTAACAGACTCACAATGGAGGAAATGAAAGAGGTAAGACGCCATATGCAAATAGTGTTCCAAGATCCTTACGCTTCATTGAACCCACGTGCAACGGCTTACGATACAATATCTGAACCTTATGTTATTCATGGTGTATCTACAGGAGATGAAATGAGTTTTAAGGTTCTTAAATTGTTGAAAGAAGTAGGTTTATCTCCTCATCATGCTTACCGTTATCCTCACGAGTTCAGTGGTGGACAACGTCAAAGAGTTGGAATTGCCCGAGCTCTTGCTCTTGAGCCTGACTTCGTCGTTATGGATGAACCTGTTTCTAACCTTGATGTATCAGTTCGTGCAGCTATTATCGCACTTATCCTTGAACTACAGAAGAAAATGGGACTTACATATCTCTTTATTGCACATGATCTCGCACTCGTTAAGATACTTTGTGATGAAGTAAATGTAATGTATCTAGGTAAAATAATGGAAGCAGGTACAAGTGATGATATATTCGAAGATATGAAACATCCTTATACCAAAGCTCTTGTTTCGGCAGTACCTATTGCTGATCCAACAAAAAGAAGCAAGAAAATGTTCTTACAAGGTGATATCCCCACTCCCATTAATCCTCCCCCTGGTTGTAGATTCCAAACTCGATGTCCTCTAGTTAGTGACATCTGTAGAGTGGAAGAACCGCCAGCTAAATGGTACAGCAAAACTCACTCTGTTTACTGCCATAACGTTGAGGGTGGAGCAGAATCACCAGAAGCTTTTAAATAAAAATCTTCTTACTTCTTTTCTTTTCTTTTCTTTTCTTTATTTTTGCACAAAATTCTTACTTTTAGAATAAAACTTTCTTAAGAGAAAGATATATTTACAAAAAGAAAATTACTTGGTAGATAGTAATGTTTAATCCATACAAACCCTACCTTTCTTTGTACTTTAGTTCTTTTGTTAAAACTTTGATGATACTCCTTATACTTAGTTCTTTCTTTTCAACTGTAAATGCAGCTGATAATAAAGATGATACTCTATCTGTAAGATCTACAAACACTATCGTAATATCATCAGATGATGATTTCCTCACTTACAGTTTTACAGGAAATGGAAGCAAAGACGATCCTTTCTTAATTCAAGATTATACTCTTGACCTTATCCCAGGAGATGCTGGCATTATAGTTCAACACACAACCTTACATTTTGTTATAAAGAATTGCTACATTGAAGGTGGAGCATATGGTATTTTCTTGTATAATGTAGCAGCAGGAACAGCAGCGATAGCAAATAACACTTTAGTAAACAATAGATTCGGGATCCATCTAGTTCTTGTAGACGATATAACTCTGACTTTTAATACATTTGAGTTATCAGTAAACTTTTCCGTTTTCATCTCTAATTGCAACGAATTTTATTTAACTAACAATATTTTCGATTCCTCCTTGCACAGTTTTATCTACTCTGAATACTCATCAGCATCACTTTGTACCTTTAATTTATTCCAATACTCTCAATACTATGCTATTTTTCTAACTTCATCTGCGTTTAACCACACTTTCCATCATAATACTTTCTACAAGAATCACTTAACCGCTAAATCTCTATCTCAAGCATTAGATTATAATGACACAAATAATTGGAATAGTCCATCTCTTCTTTCTGGGAATTATTGGTCTGACGCAGAAACATCTAAACCTTATGCAATAGGTGGCGGAAATGCCTACGACAATTATCCACTAGACACACCTCCTGTTTCTTACATGAAAAAGCCAGGGCTACTAAGCTATCCTTTAACTAGCATGTCCTCTTTTTTTACACTAATGATAGGTATGCACTGTATTCTTATGAGACTCAAAAAGTCTAAAAAGAATAAAATATAGGTAATCTCTCGGTTCTTTCGTTAATAATTTATATGCTTGTGTTATTGTCATTTCATGAAAAAGAATTCTCACATAGTAAATTTCTGTGTTGAAGAGTTTTTACAAACAATTGAAAATTTACAAGATGAAACTGATGCTATTATCCTTGTAGAAGGTATCAGAGATAAAGAAGCTCTACTCTATTGGGATATCACCTTACCTATTGAATGCTTCAAACCACCTCCCTATGAATTTGGGGAATATATAAGAGAAAAATATCAAAAAAGAACTAAAATAATATTACTATTTGATGCCGATCCCGAAGGTAGAAAGTATCATAATTTCTTCAAAAATGATTTTAGGACATATGGTTATAGAACTTCTTCTTCTTATTGGTTAAAGTTCCAGCGTTATAAAATTACTTGTATTGAAGGGCTCAAAAGTTCCTTTTTTGAGCAGATAAGAGCAGAACAGAGCTTTAATTCTTATTCTTCTTGACAATATTTTTCATAAAATATATCCCTTTGAAGATTCATTTTCAGTAATGCTAAAGTAAGGGGTCTTTAAAAGGCATTTTAGCATTTCTTGATAAGGAATAATTGATTAAGGAATCCACTTATATAATGAATAATATAAACTTGAATTATGTCTAAAATTAATATAGAATCAGCTACTAGTAGTTACGAACGCTTTAATTCAGAATTACAGAACTTAATGAAACTTATGAGTAGTCAAAAAGACACCCTAGAACAACATATCATAAATTATAAAGAAAAAATAGATGGTCAATCTAAAAAAGCTGAAACTTTGAATGGTTCTATAACTACGCTCACAAACAAAAAGAAGTTTAAACTCGAAGAAGAGGAACAGAAAAGAAAAGAATTCGCTGGTATAATAGAGAATATTGAGAAATTTGAAAAACAAATCTCCGAATTTTCACATTCTTTAAAAATGCTTGATGAAGAGTTACAACAGAAAGAACGAGAAAAAGGAACACTTACTGTTTCTATTGAATCAATAGAAAAGAACTTGAAAGATAATGAAAACAAAAATAATTCGTTGATAGAAGAAATATCTTCCTTAGAACAAGAAATAACTAGACAAGTTCAAGAAAAAGAAAAAGAAAAAGAATCTCTTTCCGTACAGCATACAAGAATAGTTATTCGATCAAAATCCCTTCTTTACTTACTTAAACATGATATTGTAGTTTTACCAGAGGTAAAAGTTATTAGAACATTAAAAAATCCTGGAATGGACAACGAAGAAAATATAAGGAAAACTTCCGGTGTTTCTGATGAAGTTGTAAGGAAGGTTTTACTTGATCTTGATGAACGAGGAGTTATATCCTTTGATCCTTTAACACGAAAAGTCCAAAAAATAGGTGAAATAGATCTTTAAGCTAGGTGATAAAAAATGACAGAACATGAAAAAATATTAGAACTCTTAGAAGGAATTAACAACGAAATAAAGGACGTAGACGGAAAAATAAACGCAAAAATGATGGCATTAAGTGAAATCGTTACTGCAACAATTGAAGATGTGAAGAAGATACCTGACTTTATTGCAACTTTAAGTTCAGCAGTGGAAGAACTAGAAAAAGAAAACAAAGAATTTGATGAAAAATTAATGAATATAAATCAAGAAATAGAAGAGAAATCAAAAATAAGTAATGAAAAGAGTAATGAAGTTCAAAAAATGGAAAAGGAACTTAGCGAGAAAAGAACCTTCCAACAGGAATTATCTCAAGTAATAGATAATCTCTCAGCAAAGAAAGCAGATCTTGAGAAGCAATTAGTGGAATCCACAGAACAAGTAAAAACGAGTGAAATAAACCTCACAGAAAAAGAAAAAGAAGTAAGGAGAAAAATGGATGATATGGAAGCAACTATTGATGATTTAAAAGGCAAATTAGATTCTGCTAAAGAATCGAATAAACTAATTGTTTACCTTATGGATAGCGGATTGCTTGATGTTCCAGAAGCTGAAATTGTTTCAGTTATTGCAAGTGCAGATGATGGATTATTACTCTCTCAAATTAAAGAAAAGGTGAAACTTCCAAGTGTAAGAGTGCAACCAACTCTTAACAACCTTCTTGATAAAGTTATAACTTTTGATGAGGGAACAGAGAAATACAAAATTATGGACGTAGTGAAAGGAGAACTCTAAAACTCTCCTCGTTTTCTTTAATTTCTATTAAATTTGTTTTTTTAGCACAATATTATGATACAGGTGCATATGTTTAACCATTTTCTATAACTAAAATTCATTTTTAAAATTGAAACTATTAAAGTTACGTTCAATGGAAGGGAATAAACGAAACCAGCAAGTTTAATCAAACAAAACATTTATATATCATTCAATGCCACAGTGAACTCGAAACTATCAAAATATAGGTGATAATATGGGATATTATGGTCAACCTGTTTATATTCTTAAAGAGGGTACTGAACGTACTCGCGGTAAAGATGCTCAACGCAATAATATAACTGCTGCAAGAGCTGTTTCTGAAGCCATTAGATCTTCTTTAGGTCCAAAAGGAATGGATAAGATGTTAGTTGATGGCTTTGGTGATACCACAATAACTAATGATGGTGCTACAATTTTAAAAGAGATTGAAGTTAGTCATCCCGCAGCTAAATTCATAATTGATTTAGCCAAAACTCAAGATAATGAAGTTGGAGATGGAACTACAAGCATTGTTGTCATAGCCGGAGAACTACTTAAACAAGCAGAAGATCTCTTAGATATGGACATTCACCCTTCTACTATTATTGAAGGATACAAACTAGCACGATTTGAAATCAATAAAATTTTAGACACATTAGCTGTACCTGTAACTTTTGAAGACGAAGAAATGTTAACAAATGTTGCACAAACTTCTATGGCCAGTAAAATTGTTAGCGGAGAAAAAGATATTCTTGCTTCCGTTGTGGTTAAAGCTGTAAGAGCCATTACTGAAGATAAGGATGGCAAAAAGTTTGTAGATATCGACAATATTCAAATTATAAAGAAGAAAGGTGCAAGCATTTCTGACACTAATCTCATAGATGGTGTAGTGTTAGACAAGGACTTTGTTCATGTTGATATGCCAAAGAAAATAACAAATGCTAAAATTCTTCTCTTAGATAAAGGTTTAGAACTTTCTAAAACAGAAATTGATGCTAAAATAAACATTAGTTCTCCTGAACAAGTACAAGCTTTCCTTGACAACGAGCATGATATGCTTAAAGAAATGGCTGATAAAATTATAGCTTCTGGTGCTAATGTTGTTTTATGTCAAAAAGGCATTGATGATATTATTCAACACTACCTTGCAAAAGCTGGTATTTCTGCTGTAAGACGAATTAAGAAATCTGATATGGAAAAATTAGCTCGTGCTACTGGTGCAACAATCTCTACCAATTTAGAAGACTTAGATAAATTCTTGGGTGAAACAGGACTAGTTGAAGAAAAGAAGATTGGTGACGATAGTATGATTATTGTTCGTGAATGCAAGAATCCTCTCGCAGTTACCATTCTTATCCGAGGTGGTACTGAAATGATAACAGATGAAGTAGAACGTGCAATGCATGATGCTCTCTGTGTCGTCCGTCAAGCTATTCATGATGGAAAGGTAGTTGCTGGTGGTGGCTCTCCTGAAATTGAATTAGCATTTAAGTTAGGTGAGTATGCTAAGACGCAAACAAGCAAGATTCAATTAGCAGTCGATAAATTCTCTAAAGCCATGGAAATTATTCCACGAACTTTATCTGAAAATGCTGGTCTTGATCCTATTGATATTGTTTCTGAACTTCGTGCTCAACATAGTAAAGGAAAACTAACTTTTGGTGTCGACCCATTAGGTGGAAAAATTGCTGATATGGGCGTCTTAAAAGTTTATGAACCTATATCTGTTAAAAGACAAGCTATCTTTAGCGCTTCTGAGGCTGCAGAAATGATTCTAAGAATTGATGACATTATCGCGTCTAAAGAATTAAGTGGCGGTCCTGCACCTCCTGGTGGTGGCATGCCTGACGATATGGAATAGGGTTTCCCCTATTTTTCTTTTTTTTAAATTCTAATCTAACGAATAATTTAAAAATTAACTTCTTTTCCGTTCTATGTAATTATAGAGAAAAAACTAAAACAGTGAAAGATTATGTCAAAATCAGTGAAAGAAAAAAAAGTAATTAGAAAGAAGAAAAACTTTGGTATTATTCTTGAATATACTCCTGTTAGCAGAAATATATTTGCAGATGAAGAAGTTTTAAAACAAATTAATGGGGAATTCAAACGAGCTAAAGGTATTACTCCACAGTATCTTGCGGATCGTTATAGTATCTGTGTAAGCACTGCTAAGAAGTTATTAAAAGAAGCTGAAGAACAGAAAATAATCACATTAGTTGCTAAGAATAACCGAACAAGTGTATATAGCTCTGTTTAATCTTTATTTCTTTTCTTTGTGTTTAACCAATTAAATTTTTAGTGAAAATAAATGAACAATGATCCTCACGAAACGATATATGACAGTTATGAAGAAGATCCATTAGTTTCTTTCACTTGTTTAAATGATTATTGTGAGCATCCTTTCACACCTGAAATTATACTTATTGAGGGAAAAAAAGAAATGATTTTCTTTTGCCCTTTATGTCGCTCAAAATATGTTGCGACATATGAAATTATTCCTTATTCTGCTGATTTTTATTCTATCAGTATTATTGATGGACCAATTCTTTTAGAAATTGGGAATAAAGTGGTTTCTGCTTAAGGAATTTTGGAAATGAGTTTCCTAATAAAAGTCTGTAGGCATAGAACTATCACCAATTCCGCTACTTGTAACATAAAATAATGCTTCTCTTTCTGGCATACGTGAACTATCGAATAACCTAGCTATTCGTGCTGTACCTCTGGATTTCCGCAAAAATATTCTTTGTTGTGGTCTATGCGCCCAAGCATATCCTAGAGCAGGTTCTTCTACCCCTCCATATAAGAATTGGTCTACTGCTGCAATAATTTGATTCGTTACCACAACAGCTACATCAAACTTCACTGATAAAGCAACTAACTTCTCTGCTAAACTCATTATTTTCTGCTGACGATCAATGAGTTTGTCCTTTCCAATGTACTCAGAGCGAAAATGGGACGCGAAAGAGTCAATAACAATCAACTTTACATTTTCTTTCTTAATAATATCTTCAAGTTGATTGATTATAATCGCTAGATGGTCTGTACTCATTGAGTACACCACGAGAATATTATCTAATACCGTTGCTGTATCTAATTCTCTCTCTGATGCCATCTCTGCTATCCTTTTCGGAGAAAATGTTCTCTCAGTGTCTATGAAAAACGCTTTTCCACTTAACCCTCCTTCTTCTTTTGGCTGTTGAACATTAATACAAAGTTGAAAAGAAATTTGTGTTTTTCCGCTACTAAATGCACCTACCAATTCTGTTATCTCTTGAGTATATACTCCTCCTCCAAGAATAGAATCTAACTCATTTGAACTTGTAGAAATAAAACCTCGCCTATTTTCCAGTTCCAAAAATTCTGTTGCTGTTTTTGGGCTTATTCCGATAGATTCCTGTGCAGAATAGAGTAAATTTTTAGCTTCTTCTTTTGTTATGTTAAGCTTTTGCATTAAAGTTTCAAAAGGTGTAATAGCAATGCTTTCAAGAGTTAATCCGCTCTTTTTCACTTCTTTTATGATTTTTTCGTCAATATCTTTTAGTTGCAATATAACCAATAAAAAACAATTATTCTAACTCTTAAGAATTGTGGTGAAAAGAGAATCCTTAACACTTGTTTACATTCAAATAATCGAATGAAGCTAAAATTTTTAAATAAATTCAAGAATTTATTATCAGAATTTTCTATTATTAGAGAAAAGTGGTTGTTATGAAAAATATCACTCCTACAGTTTATTATATTGGTGTAAATGACTTTAAAACAGACCTTTTTGAAGGGCTATGGCCATTACCCGAAGGCGTAAGTTATAATAGTTATTTAATTAAAGGTAAAAAAATAGCAATAATCGATCTTGTAAAAAATCCTTTTGCTGAAGAATTTTTAAATAATATCGAATCAATAACATCTTTTGACACAATTGATTACATCATAATGAATCATATGGAACCTGACCATACAGGTGCGTTACCTTTGTTATGCGAAAAGGCTCCACAAGCAACCATTATCTGTTCTAAACGAGCAAAAGCTATGTTAGAGTCATTATATGATATAAAAAATAATGTAGAAGTTGTTACAAGTGGGGACAAAATCGACCTTGGTGGACGAGAGTTAGTTTTTACTGACATCCCTTTGGTTCATTGGCCAGAAACAATGGTCTCTTATGACACTTCAGAAAAGATACTCTTTTCTGGCGATGCCTTTGGCTCATTTAAGGCTCTTACAACTGGAATAAGTGACGATGTTGTTGACTCTGAAATTTATAAAGAGGAAACCATCCGATATTATAGTAATATAGTTGGAAAATATTCCAAATATGTGTTAAATGCTATTGAAAAACTAAAAGACCTTGATATAAAAATTATAGCTCCCACACATGGTTTAGTTTGGAAAAAAGATTTAGAAAAAATTGTGTCATTGTATAAAAATTTAGCAGAAATGGTGGGATCTCCATCTGTGGTGTTAATATGGGGAAGCATGTATGATAACACTAAAAACATGATTCCCATAGTAGAAGCAATAGCAAAAGAAGAAGGTATTCCTATAACCGTTCTTGACGCATCTAGAACCGACTTAAGTTTTCTTATAGCAGAATCTTGGAAAAATAAAGGGATAATCTTAGGTTTTCCAACCTATGATGGAGGTATATTTCCTAAAATTTCGTTTTATCTTCACCTTATTCAAAGGAAGAACTTAAAAAACAGAATTGTGGGCTTCTTTGGTTCTTCTCTTTGGAGTGGTAGAGCTTTAAATGAAGCAGCAGATTCACTCCAGAAGAATGAATGGATAATTATTGACCCTATAGTTGAGTTTAAAGGCGCAGGGACAGAAGAAACTAAAAAGCTTTTAAGAGAAATGGTGAAAAACCTGTCAAAGGAACTAAAAGCTTAACTTTTTCTTCCTTCTTTTATGTCGGAAATTTCGCAACAAAGTTTATAATCTTTCATAATTTATGTGATTTTAGAAAACTATGTCAAAAGACCTTACCTCAAAAACTGCTCCAAAGGACACAATAGGAGAAAATAGACGGTTTAGTTGGCTTATTGATGGGTTGAAGAGTGATAATATAGTGGAGCGTGAAGTTTCTTGCTATTGTTGGGTAAAACTAGTAGAAAGTGATCCAAAGAATGTCGATGAAACTTTATTGGAAGAGATGATCGAAACTCTTAAGACTTATGCAAAAGAAAAGAAATGATAGACATTATATAAATCCAAAATGTTAAAAGTTTCTTTTTTACGTTATAAATATGGATAAACTAGACCTTATATTAAAGACTTTTAGTGGGTCTAATAATGAAAAAATATTATATAGTTTTTGGAAACACTTCCCAGAAATAGATCGGAATCCAGAAGAATTAGCATATGCTCATGTAGAGTATTATGAGAAGTTTAAATTCGATTTAATGAAAATAAGCCCTCATGGACGATATGCTGTCATTGATTTTGGTTGTGAGCTAGATGATTACTATGATCCAATTAGTGGTTCTTCCACTTGCAAAAACACAATTGTAAAAAATATCTCGGATTGGGAAAAACTTGAACCTATTGATGTAAATACTGGAGAATTTGGTAAACAAATTAAAACTGTTGAAATAATCCAAAAGAAGGTAGAGAACACGCTTCCTAAAATGATGACAATTTTCAGTCCATTAATGGTAGCTTCAAAACTTGATGGTAATTTAGAAAAAAACTGTTTTCTTCATCCTAACATTATACTTGATGCAATAAGACTATTAGAGAAGGTAATGACAGAATTTGCTCTAAGTTCGATAGATGCAGGATGTGAAGGATTGTTTATAGCCTCCCAACATTTAAGAAAAGAAAAGAACTTACTAGAGTGGGCACAAATAGAACGCTTTGAACTTAATATTATTAAAAGTATGATAAATAAACTGAAAAAGAAAACTGATTTTACAGTATTTCACTTACATGGACAAGATGTATTCTTTGAAAGTGTTGCAAAAAATCTTCCTGTTGACGCTATAAATTGGCATGATAAAACTACTTGGCCATCAATTGTAGAAGCTTCAGATATATCCTCCAAAGGATTATTAGCTGGTTTAGATGAAAAAGGTGTTTTAATGAAGGGTGAAAAGGATTCTATTATTCAAAGCACTAATCACTCATTGGAAGATATAAATAAAACTGGAAATAGAACCATCTTATCTCCAGGCTGTGTTATCCCCACTCCTGTTGAAGATTCTGTATTAGAAGTTATTCAAAAACAGATTGAGAACTATAATAAAAACAGGTTTTAACATGAAAAAAATAGAAGATAAACAAGATAAGACTCATATATTTAGAAGAAAAGCCTACAATTTTGGGAATAGAGACTTGATTCTAAATTTTATCTTTGCTTTAGCAACTTTAGGAGGATTATTTACCGTATTGTATCCTGTACCTCCCTCAACAAGTTCAGAATGGGCTTTGGGCTTATTTGTTACAATTATACCTTTTCTCTTTTTTAGTGCAAGAGCAATAACATTAATCTTTTATCACAGAGATTTCGTGAGTGTCGATAAAGATGGATATATAACGTACAGATCTACTCCTCTTCTTTCAACAGGATTTCTAAAAGTGAAACGAGGTAATTTTCATATCACAGAAATTAGAAATTACGGTATGGGAAGACTACCAAGAAAAATGTCTTTAGACTTGTGGAAGTTCAAAGATAAAGCAATAATCATTTTTACGCAAAAGAGCGGTCCTGAAATTATTATTGGAGAATATTTAGATAATCAATCGTTAGCTGATATCTGTTTATACATAAAATCCATCTATCCTAGAGCAAAATTAAAAACTAATATAGGACAAAAATTTCCTTATCTAGAGAAAAATATTGATGAAAAAGAGAGAATTGTAGAAATTAAAGAAGAATTACCTGATCCCGAAGGAGCAGAATTCAGAAGAATGTAATTTTCTTGTTCTAAACATATATTTTACTTTTTTTTTCTTTCTTGTTTTCTCTTTTTTGTATAATCATTCACCTTCAACCTTAATTTTATTAATTAGTTAGTACAAATTATTATAGAATGTCAGATTCAAGTTCACAAGAAAGTTTTCAAGTTCAGATGGATAATATTGCAGTCTTAGACATAGGTGTTTCTACACAAAAACTGACAATAATAGACATGAAAACACCCAAAGAAGCATTATATCATGAACATCTCTATTTCCCCTTAACCAAAAATAAAGATTTTTTTGACGAAAAAATGAAATATCTCATACGTTCAATTGCAGATTATCAAGTAAGGCAATTTATTCTCACAACCACTGCCTCACATTTCTTTCCGACATTAGAGGAAACTATCGATTTTATCACGAAAGTTATAGATAAATATGTGTATCAACGAAATATTCTCTATTATTCACTTGATGGTGGCTTTGTTCCTCTTAAAAAAGAAAAAACAAAACAAGAAAGAAATCTTGATAAGATTATGTCTTCAGGGTGGAAAGCTCTAGGTGAAGGGATTTCAGCAATAATAGGTGAAGATGCAATAGTTG
>CAZEQQ010000011.1:0-18651 GCA_964514425.1 uncultured archaeon | reverse complement strand
GGTTTTGGTGTTTTGAAAAAATAAATATTGTAAAAGTGTGAATGATTCACATTACTTCTTCAATAAATATTCTAAATCATTACTAACGTCTTTAACTGTTGCAACGATCCTATTTTGCCCCTCTCCTTTGTTGCCATCAACGTTTATTGTAGATGAAGTTAGGAATAAGGGTTTAAAGAACTCTTTCATCATTTTCTTTCCTTCAGCAAGAAGAGAAGAACAAGTTCCTTCATAATCGCCACTTTCTTTATGCTTAAGTTTAAAGAATGTTATATGGTTAGCTCTTTCTCTCCAAACTATTAAATTCCCTGAAAAGCACATATTGTCTCGAATAATGTGACCCAAGAAGACATTATCTTCCAATCCCCACTCGTAAAGTTGTGGACTAGGGTGAGTGTCAAAATTGGTTAATAGAAGGATTTTAGTGTTCAATGCTAACTGTTTGTATCTTTCTACAGGAATATCTTTTGTTGATTCTTTAATAATGAAATTGTAAGCTCTGTCCCTTCTCTGGGTATAAGCTGCTTGATATTCAATCATAGCTGATGTTAACATAATTAGAGTTGGAGCATCCTTCTTTGTTAACTCAAACTTTTCTACAGATTGAATGGGGATATTTGATTGAGAAATTAATGAACATGCGAGTGTTCCTATTAAATCATGAGACAAAGAACCTGTAATTTTGCACCCAGAGGGTAATATGATGACTGGGACTTGATTTGCTGTAATTTTTAGCTTAGTTGCTGCTTCTTTGTTTTTCGATAATTGGTGAACCTTTAGTTTAACTAACCCACTTTTGAGTGTGCCTACTACAGCAGACAAGAATCTTAGCGTAGGTGCACAATGCTCACAATCTTCACTATGAATAAATATTTCAATTTCCATTTTTCCACAACTGCCTTAAAGGACAATAACCAATTTCTGATTTAGATTGGCATAATATAAATATTGTGTATGGTTGCATATTGCAAGTTGATAAATAGTAAAACAATGGAAAAAAGTTATTCCCATCCCAACTTTTTCCGTAAAATTTCTATAGCTTCTAACGCCGATGAAAAACAATCTAAACGCCTTTCTGCAATAGGCATCCAACCTCTTCCATCAGAGTTTTCTGCTAAAAGGAGGAGTTTCCAGAGCTCTCTATCAATTTGATCAGGTCCAAGTTGTGCAAAATATGTTCTAACCTCATCACATAACAGCTCTAATTTTGCGTTATCCTCGTCCTTTGTCCAAATATCTAAATTCCTCTCATTTGCCCAACTACCTGTTTTCATGTAACCAATTTCTTTAGGTTTATGTTGTTCAAGATAATGATGAGGTAGAACCAATTCAACATCTTCAAGTTTCGTTATTCTTTCCAACATATTGATAAGACGGCTATGTTCAACCGTTTTACCTTCCACATAGCTTCTATATCCAAAGAACTCTAAATCCATGCTATAGAGTGTAACTAATCCTTTATGGTTTTTGTATCTAGAAAGAGTTTTCATCACCTTTTTCTCTGTTAAAAGAGGATAGCCTAATAAAGCTGAATATGTTAAGATTGTCCATGATTTAGGTGATTTTAATCCTGTAATTGTCCCCTTAACTCCTTTTAATTCGACAGGATAAAAATCGGTGTTGTTACAAAGTTTTGCTATACCCTTATATGCTTTATAGAAACGATTAATCTTCTGAAAAATATTTTTTGCTTTAGAAAAATGCGCTAAATAATGATCTGTTGTCCACAAAGGTTCATTAGTGGGAAGGTAATCATTACGAAGAGGAGAACTAAGGTTATATAACTCATCATCAAAAAATAAGTATTCAAATCCATTTTCTTTAAGAAGTTTAGGCATTGTGGGGTCATAAGCTAATTCTGGGGGCCAAAATCCTTTAGGTTTATAATTTAAAACATCTTTTAGAACTTCCAAGTTAAATTCAATTTGTTTCTTCGCGTCAATTTGAGGGAGAAGAGGAAATATTGGATGTGAATATCCACAACCTGTGAGTTCAAATTTGTTATTTTTAATCCCCTCTTTAAGAAGATCTATCACCTCTGGGTACTCACTTGCTAAAATTTCTAAAGAAACACCAGTAAAATTTAAAGCTGCTTTGAGAGAAGGTTGTTGAAGAATACCTTGAAGAACAGGGATGTAACTATTTTCAACTACTCTTGGAATATCTTCTTTAGGTATTTCTGCATATTGCAAATTTGCATGAAGGATAATTGTAGAATACACGAACACAAATAAAAGTGTAAAAATAAAAAGATTGTGTAGGATGATTAGTGGAAAAGGTTATTAGGAGTAATTTTTCTACAAAATTATGACTAACCCAGAGGTAAGATGGAACCCTTTAACTAAAGAATATGTTATTTATTCTCCAAAAAGACAAAGTAGACCAGATAGAGACGAAGTAAAATGTCCCTTCTGTGAAGGTTCAGAAGAAGTACCCATATTCGAAAAAATTATGAGACTACCTAATAAATTTCCTTCTCTCTCTCAAGATTTAGAATGTCAGAGATATAAAGTGAACGATTTTCACGAAAAAATCACTGGGTACGGAAAATGTGAGGTTGTTGTATATACAAAAAACCATGAAGGAAAATTTAGTGATCTCTCTAATGGTGAAATATTAAGTATATTTGAAAATTGGATACAAGCGACAAAAGAAATCTCAAGTGATCAACACATAAAATATATCTTACCTTTTGAAAATTATGGGAAAGATGTAGGTGCATCTCTTCATCATCCTCATGGGCAAATTTATGCTTTCCCTTTTATCCCTTCAGATGTTAAAAAAGAACTAGAATCATTAGCAGAATATCAAAGTGAAAAGAAATCTTGTTTGATATGCGATATCCTGAAACAAGAACTATTAGAAAGAGATCGAGTAGTAATTGAAAATGACTATATCGTCGCCATCGTACCTTTTTACGCCAAATATTCTTATGATCTATATATTTATCCAAAACGTCACCACTCTTTTCTTCATCAAAGCACAAGAAGAGAATTGGAAGCATATGTAGAATTTGTGCCACAAGCAATAAAAGCTCTAAACTCTATTTTGAAACAAGAAGTGAGTTATTCCTTATCTTTACATCAACAAGCTGTAAATTCTAAAGGATCTTCCAATTTCCATTTTTATTTCAAACTACACACTCCTCAAAGAAACTCAAAATCTTTAAAACTACTGGGGGCTGTTGAAACAGCAACAAATGTTTTTATAAATGGAACGCTACCTGAAGACGCAGCAAAACAATATAGACAGGAATTGAACTAAAAAAAATCTGTATAGTGTGGAAATCATTGAAACTTTTTGCAAAAATAGTAAAGAGATATGTGTAAATCTTTATCTTTAAATTCACCTTTTCATGTAAGTAAACTACCTCTACCTAATTTTTTTTTGGAAATATTACTTCAGAAATTTACTAAGATTCAAAACGAATATTTATATTGGATAAGTGACATAGTATTAATTAGCCTATTTAAAATAGGAGGTCAACTATGATAACCAAAAAAATATTAAATACTACATTTTTGGGTTTATTCCTCGTGTTGCTAACGTTAAGTATGCCTTTAACTCATGCAACCCATGAATCAATCCAAATGACAATGGTCAAATCATCTCCCTCAAGCACTTTCTACTATGAAGGTCTCTCAATAGTAGCTGGAATTGACACAGCTGCTTTAGTGAATCTAAATATTGTTGGAGGCGCTTCTGCAGAAAGAGTTTCTGGGGCTTCATTTGATCAAGTGAAAAATTGGATATTTGTTTTATCCGATCAAGAAGATTATGCAGATTATATGCAAAGAAGACCCTTTAGAGCACCAGATAATGCTACTTTGTTATTACAAGTACCAAATACCTCTACTGGCGTAGCTATAGCTTTAGAAGTAGCTGAACAATTTGCAGCACATTATGATGTTAATCTATGGATTGCTGGAATGAGAACTTTACCTGACAGCTATGTCTTTACTTTTAACGGTGGTATGAATAATTCAGCATTTCAAACACTTCTGGACGAGATGACTGATGACTTAGATGATGGTTTTATCACTGCAATAGATAAAAGCAAAGTAACTAACGCTCCTGTAAAAGCTGTAATTGTAGGTGGAGGAGATTATGCAATAAGAAGCATTATGTATGTCGATGACAATGCAATCACTGGTTCTTACAGTTTAACTTCTGCCAACCTCTTTGGAGGTGCTATTGAAGCTTCAGAAAATCCCGCTTTAGATAAATACTCTGTAGTCTCAGTAAGGTTCCCATACACTATTACTCCTTCCGTTATAACACCTATGCCTGATAACGTTGCTCCTCAAATAACAGGAAAGATGGATTGGGTTCTTCAATATCCTCATAATATAATGCGCGCAGATTTAGACTTTGTAATAACATTCGATATTGATCATGCCGCATTGGTTTCCTCTCCTAGAGTCTCTGTTAATATGCAATATGACCACGATTTACTAAATGATGAAGGTATTCTTGAGATGGAATATGAGCTAAAAAACACTGGTACACAAGCAGCTGAAAACATTCTCATCAGTTATCCTCTAGGTCCTTACTTCATGGAAGTACTAGAAAATAAACCTATATTACCCAGATTAAAGGACAATATAGAGGTAAATGAAAGCATTCATACTGTTACCAATGTTTCAGTATCAATTACATATACTGGTCCATTGTTTAATGATTATGAAGATCAAGAATATGAACAAGAAATGCTCGCTCTCACAGGTTGGTATACCTATAAAGACAATGGAAGTTGGGTAGATTGGGATGAGGCAGCAACTGATCCCATAGTGAAATCTGATTCCAGAACCATCAATGTTTACGGCTTGGAAGGTACTGTTACTGTTGCTATTACTTTACACAATCCTGATGGAACAAGTAAAATTTTAGTAGCTAAAGCACAAGAATTCCTTGAAGATATAAACCTAACAGATTATGCTTATACTGACTTGCCTGATGTATTTGATGATTATAAAGAAGCTTTAGTTGATACAATGGAAGAAGCTGCATTAGAATTATACCTCTTGCTTTACACAAATCAAACTCTCTTTGATCCAGTATGGAATGACTTTGAACTAGTTACTAGAGTAGTTGGAGAACCTGGCTATGAGCAAGTAGAATACTTCTTGGAAGCTGAAGTTGCTCACTTAGATATCAACGAGGAACTTGTTATTAGCTGGTCACTAGAGAACATTACTGCTCCTTGGATGACCTTTGGAGTTATGAGATCTGATTGGTATAACGAAATAGATGGGTCAAATGGTATAGAACTTATTACTACCCAACATGACTTCTATGAAATGATGCAAACATTACTAGGATTTGCTAGTGGTGCAGGCTCATTGGCTTATGGTCGTCCTATAAGCTGGACATGGGAAGATATGGGTGAAATATACTCTTTATCATATGGTGCAAGATTTAAGTATGAAAATGCCAATGGTTTCGAGTACTTCGGATTTAGCAATGGTCTAAACTTGCAATTAGTGGATGATGAAGCAGTTCTTAATGTCTATGTTGAACTTGACGATGTTGGATACAGAGTTGGTGATGAAGTAACAATCTCCGGCTATATCAGAAATACTGGAGATATTGATGCACATGAAGTATATCTCAACTTGTTCCATGGTCGTTTAGGTAACAATTGGGCTATTGAAGACATGAAATTATTCCACTCTGAAGAAATTGCCATAGGAACAGATGTTATTGCACCTGGAGAACAACATAACTTTTCAGTTACTGTTGAAGCTAATTCTTACTTAGGTATTCATCCTGTTTTTGCAACAGTAGAATTCATTAGTGATTATGGTCAAGAACCTTTAGAAGTATACAACTTCTGGAATCCTGATCAAACAGCAGAATGGAAAGGTGCAGCAGAAACTAATAATATTGTCGTTTCAAACATGGCATGGGCATTACTTTTGCCTCCTACTGAAGAAATGAAACCTGCATTTCCAGTTCCTATTATGGACATTACCACTGATTTCAGCCTTGACATAACAAAAACTCCTTGGGAAATACAAATTGTAGTAACAATTGAAAACGTCGGTGAATCAAGTTCTAACGTTGTTGCAGTACAATACTACAATGCTGATGACTTAGAATTAATAGCCCGATCTACAACACAAGGAGCTATAACCACTCAAACACATGGATTTGTAGGAATTGTAGCTGTTGGAGGAGTTACCTTAGCACCCACTGAATCATTTGCTGTTACAATGAAATGGAAGATTATTACTGAAGATGCAGTATTTATTCCACCAATTGTAGTTATCTATGACAGTATTTATGAGAACGAATTAGGTGAATCTAAGGAAGCTCACGCAGCTCAAGCAATGTTTAATGCACTCGATGGTTCTACACAAGATGCTAGTGACTGGGAAGACTATGGTACTTCTAATACTGTAGGTTCATCAGCTGGAGCAAATATTGACACTGGTGATGGTGATAAAGAACGAAGATTAAGTTTCGAACTGTTCACTTCATTGACTATTGTAGCACTAACCGTTTTTATACTCAAAAAGAAGAGATAATATAATCTAATCTTCTTTTTCTTTTTCTTTTTCTTTTTCTTTTCATTATTTGTTTATGATGAGAAATTTCGTTTTATTTTCAGTGAAATTTTTAGGATATACATTTCTTTATATAGTCTTTTAGCAATTGCATAATAGAGGAAGCTATGAATCACGCTTTTACTGAAAATCAAATGAAAATTGTTTTTGAGAAATTAATTGTTCATAACTATAAAATGCATAAACATACAGAGCTTCCCTTATCTGTTCGTCCTTTGACAACGATTTCAGGTGCCAATGGATCAGGTAAAACACAATTATTAGAAGCACTAATTATGGCTGTTGGTCATACACCTAAAAGAGTCTCTATTAGTTCATTTTCAGAGGCAATAGGTGCGTTTGATGAAAAATGCACTATAGAACTGTGGTTAAATAATATTACCCTTAATTCAACACGCTTAATTCAAAGTACTGACCCTGAATTATCATCCATTGTTGATAGTGATACATTTATTATCGAAACAGAGATAAGAAAAGATAATTCAGTAAAAAGAAAGATAAAGACAAAAGAGGGAAATTCTGTTGTTCTCACTAAAAAACAGCTTCAATCTTTAATGAAAAATATTGGAATTCACGATGATATATTATTGAATTTTGCAGAAGAAGGATATTTAGATTCTTTTGCAGATGGAACTCCAAAAAGAAAACTTGAAAGTTTATTATCAGCGACAGGTTTGAAAACTTTGTATGAAAATTATGATCATTCTTCACAAAGATTACGAGCAGAAAAGAAAGACTTTTCTCCTTTGCTTAGACAGTTGGAAAAAATGGAGGAAAAGTTACGAGTTATGGAGGAGAACTATGAACGATTACAGAAAAAAGGAGAGTTACTGAAAAGATTCGATTATGTACAAAAGGAAAGGGTATGGTTTGATTATCTCAAAATTAATTCTTCATTAAATGAGATGAGTAGTACCCTCAAACAAAAAGAGAACGAAAAAAGTAAAATTGAAGAAAAAGTAGCAGAGTTATCAAAAGAACTTGATACACTAGATGTAAAGATAACCTCACTAAACGAAGAAGAAAAACAGATGAGTTATCTTAAGGAAAAAAGCCGAGATAAAAAAAACAGGTTCGAGGGGCAATTAGAAGGAAAGCAAAATCGTATTAAGCAATTAGATAGTGAGATAAAAACCATTGACTCTAAAATGGAAGAATTGAAAGAATTTGACACTGAAAAAGGATTGAACAAACAATTTACTCTCCAAAAAGAGATTAATCATTTCGAACAGTCTTTAAAACAAATAGATGAAGACATAAGAGGAAAACGCAGTGAAATAGAGAAGAAAGAAAAGGAGATTATAGATTATAAGAAGACTTTTGATGATAATTCTGTTGCCATTGGTCAATTAAGTCCTTATGAATTAAATTTAACAAAAGAATCTTCTACATTTAAAGATGCAATAAATAACTCTCACTACTCTGACTCAATAATAGGACCTTTATTTCAAATTGTTTCTATTAAGGACGATTATCTATCTCTAGAACAATCAATAAAAGCTGCTTTAGGACGAAGTTTATTTGATTTTATTGCTATTTCAGCAGAAGCCTATGAAGAAGCTAAAAGATTGTATGATAAACTTTTCACCTATAAAAAACCCAATTTTACAGTGGGAAGAGTATTATCAATAGATAGTGAGATTCCTTCAGTAACAACAAGTCAAGAGGGAATAATAGGACATGTACTGGATCTTATTTCTACTGATGATAGAGTTTTAACTTATCTTAAGAGATTTGTAAGGACTGTTATAGCAGAGCCTTATCTTACAGCTAATGTGTTAACAACTTATGCCCAACAAAATAAAGTTAACGTGTTAACAACAGATGTTGCAAGTTATTATCTTCAAAGAGAAGCTTTTGGACGTCCACCAAACACTTTTTCTATCAAACTCGGTATAAACTACCAAAAATATCTCTCTCACTCTAGAGTAAGAGAAAGAATAGATTCTCATCGAAACGAGTTAGAAGTTTTAAAGCACGAAGAAACAGAGCTAAGGAGTAGAAGAGTGCAGTTTCTTTCAAAGAAAAAAGAAGTTGAACAAGAATTAACTCCTTGGACTTTGAATAAGGATCAACTTGAATTACAATTTAGCGCACTTTCTCAACGACGTGATGCTATACTGGCACAAAATAACAACGAATGTGAGGAAATACTTCTTTTAGAGCAACAAATAAGTGACTTAAGTAATGATGTATCACAAATAGAAAGAGATTCAGAAAAAGTGAGAAAAGAGTTGTTTTATTATTCTCAACAAAAAGAAGAATTAGACAAAGAAAGAAATAGACTGAATGAAAAGAAAAAAAAGTTAATATGGGCTATTGAAGCCTTAACAATAGAAAAAAGGGACACAGAAAAAAAGGTAGAACAAGCTTTAGAAGCAGCAAAAAGTGTAGGTGAACAACCTGAAACAATACGAGAGGATTATAAAGAAATATTAAATGAGTTCTATTCACTTAAAAATCAGCTAGAATTATTAGATCTTTCTGAGAATGTTTCTTTAGATGGGTTAAATGAGCAAAGAGAAAAGGTCCTAGACCTAGAAGAAAAGGTGAAAAAAACCGAAGAACACCTAACATCTTTGCAAAAGGATGTGGAGAAAAGATTAGGTGAGATACAAACTGATTTACAATTCATGGTCAATCATCTTAACCAAACTTTAGCTTTCCTTCTGAAAGATATATTTTCGACAATTTCGGTTTCAATACAAGATTATTCTGATTTTTCCAAAGCAGGATTATATATAGAAGCGGAAACTAAAGGTGATAACAGGGTATATAGACAACTTTCAGGAGGCGAAAAAACACTTATTGCTCAAGCTATTATTCTCGCAATTCAAAAAGACTCGTGTCCCATTCATGTAATTGATGAATTTACACAAAAATTAGATAAGAAAAATCGTTCATATGCTTTTAGTATGGTATTAGCAGTTTATAATCACTATATTGAAAACTATTCTATTGAACCTCAATTTATACTCATATGTCCCAATATTGATGATATTAACTTACCCGATATATTTGCTCGTCATGTTTTAATTGAAACCAAGGTGTAAAATTTATGAATAATAGTAATTCTGGTTCTAAAAAAGGAAAAAAGAAAGTTGAACGAATGAATAGTCCTTTAGTAAATCAAACCTTTTTTACAACCATTTTTGAGTTAGAAAAGAAGTATTCACGCTCATTACAACAAAAAGAATTAATAGAAATAGATGAAGCTGAAAGTGATCGTACTACTTCATCTGATGCCTATGAATATCTCAATGGGCAAAGAGAAAATTTAGTTGATGCTAAACTATATGCTGATTATGTTGACATGCATAAACTAAGAGAAAAAGTAGAAGTAGAAGCATCCCTACTCCCTATACAAAAATTACGTTTATTTGGAAGTAAAATTCACCAGTATTGTCAACCTGTGATTTTTACCCAGAGTCAAACTTTTTTCCCTGATTTTAGCGATTTGGTGAAAAAACAACAACCAGAAATATTAGAGTACTCCGACAAAAATTTAGAAGAAAAAATAAAAGAGCAGATAGAAAACAATTTTATTCCTATTGATAGTTCATTTATAGATATCAGTGATATTATGAGTATAGAAAAAAAGTTATATGAGCGACTGGTAGATAAAAAAATACCAAAGGTGGAGTTAGAACAGAATCTCACAACGTTGGAAGCAGAAATACTTTCCAAACTAATAAGTGAAAAAAGAATCAATGTTACTTTAGAGGAAAAAGACATATTAGCATTTTCTTCAACAACAAAAAAGGAACGAAACATTTCAAGTTCTGTTTTACTTTCCCCCTCAAAAAATACAAAAGCAGAAAACAAGGAGATGATTGATGATGGATGAAGGTCGTAATATTGAAGAAGAAGACGAAGAATTATCCTTGCTAGATGATGTCTTTGAAACAGAAGAGAACCTTCATCTTGAAGCAACATTTGAGAATTTAAATGCTTTTACTTCTTTTTCTTCTGACTTGGACGAAGAAGACAAAAGACGATTATTTAAGGAATTAACTGTCATATTAACTCGTCGTTGGGTAAAAGAAGATCGTGTGATGATAGGGTGCTCGCTTAATGATCTGTTGATTGCAACTAGTTTAACGATAGATGCCTTAGAACCAGTGTTAACCGAATATAGTAAAATAGTCGGAATTTTAGGTTTAGAATTAGTTGACTATAAGAAGGATGAACAAAAATGGTTCTGTTTACGTTCAGCTTATTATGCTCCTACTGAATTAAAAACTGATGTTATGATGGTTTTAGGTTTAATTATAGCACTTATTGAACGTGATACTAAACAGCATATAGAAACAAAACAACTCAAAAAGTTATTGCTTTCGAATAACATTATGAAAGAGTATGCAATAGACCAATGTCTTAAAGAGTTACATCAACAAGGATATATTTTACGAAAAATGAGAGGAAATATACTTCAATATGATTATAGAACAATAATTGAATTCGGTTTAGATGAGAGAAAGAAGATTGTTGAGGAGTTTAGAAACATTTGAACTCTATCATAAATGAATGTTATATCTACTGTCTAAATTGTAACATACAAATTTCCCTCAAAGAAGCTGTACTAGAAGGATGGAAAATTTGTAATTTCTGCCAAATGATTTTTTGTAATGAATGTCGAAAAATAAATGAATCTTCAGATAAATGTCTAGGTTCTCCATATGTCACCCCTCATAAATCCGTAATGCGTCTTCTTCCTATTGAGCATCTTATTCACTTTGCAAGCTCAAATATTAAAGGACCCAAAGAAGGAAAATATACTACAAATATTTTCTTCAAGCATACAGAAGTAAAGGAAAAGAAACCTAAAAACATTCAAAGTGAAGACTTCAAAATTATTAGATTTAGAGAGGAACAGTGGAAAAAATATGGAACCGTTTTAGTGAAACGAAAAGATGGGCATTTTGTAACTTGGGGGCAAATTGATTAATTCAGGCTTATTCCTAATTCTATTTCTAAACCTTTTGGAAATAATTTTAAATAAGAACAAAAAACTATCTTAGATGGCAGATTATTTGATTTCTTTTACAATTTCGGAGATAAATCTCATCAAAGATGCACTATCTGTTTTGGGACTTTTTGTTTTAATAGCTCTTACTTCTCTAATAAAAAAATTACCTCTGCCCTCATGGACTCTACGGAAAATTGATCATATTTTATTTTTAGTCTATTTTGGTATACTAAGGTTCTTTCATTGCAATTTCTATGATATATTAATAGTGTTTGCAGTTTCCGTTGCTTTAGTTCTTTTTTTCTCTGTTCTTCCTCCTGTACGGTTGTTAAATTTTGTTTTAGTGAAAGATACACGTGAAGGAGAACCGTTAACTGATCTTCTTACAAATCTTTTACTTACCTCAGCTTCATTGATTTTTGTCTTCTTTTTAACTTTAGATATTCCTTGGGCCTTTATCATTGCTGCATTTTCTTTAGGTTTAGGGGATGGACTTGGAGAAGTTGTAGGAAAAAGATATGGGATGACTCACCACAAATTTAGAAGAAATAAAACATTAGAGGGATCAATTGCTGTACTTTTTGGTCTTCTTCTATCTTTTGTTATTGTGTTCCTCCTCTATCCTTTTTTAGTTTTTACAGTCAAAAACATCTTTTTTATACTTCTCGTTTCATTAGTAGGTACTCTACTTGAGGCATTTTGTGTAAAATTTATGGATAATTTGCTCCTTCCAATCTGGATGGGAGTATCAACAATAGTATTATTCCCTGCAGTTTAAACGAATTTAACCATTTTTTGTTCATATCCCATAATTAAACCGTTATCGTCTTGATAAATAAACTCAATAAGTGTTTTTCCTAGGAAATGATGGGATGGTATCTCAACCAATGTTTCATAATTGGACAATGCATTAATCTCACAAGGTGTAAGGTGAGTAGTATAGATCCCTCCTCTATTAAAGGATATTCTCAAAGCTCCACGAACTTTTTCGTCATTCCTATTGATAATCCTTAAAGGTATTTGAGTAGGATGGGATGAAGGCAATTCTTCAGGTATTGAAGTTTTTATAGTTACTTTTTTTATTGGTTTTTCAAGTTCAAAATGATCCAACGTTATTGTCATATTTGTATGACTTTTAGGTACTTTTGTAGTTAAGGCATTCTTAGATTGTAACAAAGGAGAAGAAGAATGTGAGTTTGTACCTACTTGAGCCTCAAGAAAGGTGTTCTTTTTATCCTCTATATGCCAATAGTATTCTATGTCAACAGGGTAATTTGTGTCATTATCATAAGCATATCTGACTTCTTTTGCA
Organism: uncultured archaeon; assembly: GCA_964514425.1. Lineage (GTDB taxonomy): Archaea > Asgardarchaeota > Heimdallarchaeia > Heimdallarchaeales > Heimdallarchaeaceae > CAZEQQ01. The sequence continues at coordinate 5,801 of CAZEQQ010000011.1, read as the reverse complement.
TGTTTTCCATCGTAGGGATTGCCCCTTAACAAAACAATGCATTCTGGGTTCCGTGTAAGATAACGATATTCTTTTTGTAAGGTGGGATCTATAGGCCACCATACACCGTTAGCAAAGAACTCTACTTGTGAATGCTGTTCCCATCCTTGTGTTTCACTATATATTATACCCGAGGTCAATCTAGCCGGAATTCCAAGAGCTCTACACATACTAACAAAGAGTGTAGAGAATTCAGTACAATCCCCCATTTTATTTTCGATGGCATAAGCTGCACCTAAATCTTTTGGAAGTGGAACATAGCGTATATTTGCCTTAACAAACTTTAGTATCTCTAATGCTTTTCCAATTGGATGTGGGGATTGAATCATTTTAGTTGCTTGAAGAATCAAATCGTGGTCAATGTCAAGATAAGGTTCATTAATAGTGTAGTGTGAAAAGATTTCTTGGAAAAAAGGAAAGTTATCATTTTTGGTTCTCATTACTCTCGTCAAATCGTAAGCGATTAAACGAGTGATAAGCAAAGCATTAAATCCAACATTTACCGTTTTTTTAGCTGGAATATACTCAAAAAAGAATCTTAACCATTTATTCCCTTCTTTATCGGTAATCAATTGTAAAGGACTGTAATTACAACTTAGTGTTGTTAATTGCTGTATTGGGGAAATATTGGGAGGAATGATGATATCCAAGAAGAAATTTGTAAGAGGAAAAGAATGATGGTTTGTTATTACTACCCCCGATGAAAAGAGATAATGATAGATTAAATTATGCAGGGAACGAACAAGAAACCTAGCTGTAAAAGAAAGATCTCCTTCAACAAAGAGCAGATAATTCCCTGATGAGAACATTTCTGTTATTTCAAAAATAAAAAAATTCTCATAGGAAGTACTATCAACCTCTACCTTTTCTTGATGAAGAAGTGTACCAATAGGAGAAAAAAGTGATATTATGAGTTTCAAAGACCTACTATGCGTAATTATAGTAGGATCTTCAGTAAATGTGAGAAATATATTCTCTCCTAATTCTAACACTGTGTTAGGAGAAACATCTCTAACCGTATTATTCCTACTATAATATAATCGCAACATATAACTTACTCCAACAGCAATTCTAGAGGTATGAGCAATAAGATGGAATAAGGATTCTCTTTACTTTTCTTAAAGGTTCGTATTATCGAAGGTTCATTAGACTGAACAGGTGATATTAAATCTATTCAAAAGATTTTAATGCTTAAAAAAAAATCGAAAAGAGATTTACATGAAAACAATATGGGGTTACTCTGAATCTGACTCAAATAGTACAAAATTGATTGGAAGCGAAAATGATGTTAATGCCTCTCTCTCAACAATTTATCCCAAAGCAAAACAAGTGTTTTCTGCATTAGTTGCTAAAGAAGAAATAAAAGGGATAAGCATACATATCGAAAATATTATTTGTAAGGCATTAGTAACAGTCTGCTTAATTATAGACGATGAGAAAGTATATGAACAAACACTTACTGTTACGGAAAATGGAATAAAAGAATTTTTAATTAAGAAGATATTAACCGCAAAAACAAAAATTGAGATCGAAATAAGCGTTAAGGAAGGAGTGATATCTGTGCCTACCTCCTCAATAGGTATAGGAATGGGCTACATTTTTACAAATGAAACTTATCTGCCCTCACAACATCTAGCTTTTGGGGTTATGGTGTAGTTAGTTGCTCTTTTCTCTTCTTAAAGTTTTTTTCATCTTAATCGTCTGCTTGCTATACCCAAGGTATTCATAGAATGCTAAAGCATTTGCATTTTTTACATGTACATTCAGGTAAATCGTATGAGCTTTATATTTATCTTCCACTTCATTTTCAAACTTTTTCATTAATTTTTTCCCTATTCCCATTTTTTTAAATTCATTTTTGACCATTATGTCATTTATTACTGCATTTTTTCTATTAAGCAACGTTCCTTGTATGATCGCTCCTCTAATAAAACCAACAATTTCTTTTTCTTTCTTCGCAACAAAAAGAAGATAATTTTTCTCTTCTAATGTATCTAAAATTAACATTTCTAGATGAGTTATAGTTCCTTTAACCGTCTTGTAATCATCGTCGAATTCTCCATGCCAATCTAAGACTGTTTTCCATATTTCTACTATTTGGGGTATGTCTCTTATTCTCGCTTCTTCAATGACAACTTCTTTCACCATAATTTTGATATTTAGGTAACTCCTTTAAATTTTACTAAACTCTTTTTTCACCCTTTTGATTATTACTACATGTGTTTTAAAATCTCTCATATTTCGATTTATTTAAAATATCTTTATTGTTATTTTTTTACTTAGACTTTGTCTAAGAGATAATTTCTATCTATTGGATAAAGTTTTTAATGGATGTTATTATTACTATCATATCTGATACATATGCGTAATCTGTATGATTCAATTCAATATGTATCTAACTTATACTTTCATATGTATTGGTGAAAAATATGATAATATCGCGTTCTTGTAATACTTCTCAACCCATATATGATAAAGATTTAAGCAAAATAAAGAAATTTAAAGAAAAGAAATCCATTACTGATATAGATTTACATAATAAACGTGTTATGGTGCGTGTAGACTTTAATGTTCCGTTTGAGGAAGATGGAGAGACAATTTCTGATGATAGAAGAATAAGATTTACTTTACCTACAATTTACTATCTACTTAATGAAAATTGTAAAGTAATATTGGTAACTCATTTAGGAAGACCAAAAGGAAAAATCAACCCAAAATACTCAGTAGAACCTGTTTTTAAGAGATTAAAAGAACTTTTCCCTTTTACAAAAGCAGTTAAAGCTAATCATTGTATTGGGCCTGAAGTAGAAGAACTCATCAATACAATGCCCCATAGAAGTATAATCTTATTAGAAAACATTAGATTTTGTGAGGGTGAAGAAAAAAATGATCCTGAATTTTCTAAAGAGTTGGCAAAATTAGCAGATGTTTATATCAATGAAGCTTTTGCAACTGCTCATAGAAAACATTCCTCCACCTATGGTGTGTGTGAGTTTATTCCGGAACGTGGATATGGTTTTCTAATGGAAAAGGAAATGAAGTTTTTAGCGAACAGTTTAACTTGCCCTAAACGCCCTTTTACCGTCATTCTTGGTGGTAAAAAGGTTGAAGACAAGTTGGATGTCATTAGCTATTTAATTGGGTTAGCTGATAACATCTTAATCGGAGGAGGTATGGTCTATACTTTCCTTTTAGCTAAGGGGTATTCAGTAGGAAAATCAGTATTAGATTTAACAAAACTAGATGAAGTGAGAAAATATCTCAAGGAATCAGAAAATAGTTGTACAAGAATTTTCTTACCTGTTGATATTGCAGTGTGTGAACAGTTAGAAAAACCTGCAAAGTATGAAATTGTGCCTATCACAGAAATAGGTGAAACAAAAATGGGTGTGGACATTGGAGATGACACAATTATTGAGTACAAAAAGATTTTAGGTGAATCTAAGCAAGTTATTTGGAATGGACCTATGGGTGTATTTGAACTCAAACAATTTGAAGATGGCACAAAAGAGTTGGCTAAATACCTAGTTGAAAATAAGATCTTCACTGTTATTGGTGGAGGTGATTCCGCTGCAGCTTTTGAAAAATTTGGTTTCCAAGACGATGTTTCATTCATTTCTACAGGTGGTGGAGCTAGTTTGGAAGTAATGAAAGGTGAACTTCTTCCTTCTATAGAATGTTTAAGTGATAAGGAAGATCTTTCTTAATTTTTTATCCCAAAAAAAGCATAAAGGTTAGAAAAATTGCGCCTGATATCATTGCTCCTATTACTATTGCAAGTAAATTAATAAGGTCATTTCTAATCCATTTTATTCCCGAGTAATAGACTGTAGGGATAGAACAATGAGTGTTCTTTTCAGTTATTTTGTTACATTTTGTACATTTATTTAATCTTTGGATGGTAGAAGCAAAAACACTATCAAAATATGAACCTATGAAACCGCCAATAATGCTAGTTGGAATGATTATCCACAAATATTTAGGAAGAACAGCATAACTATCATATTGTGCAACAATAAAACCTATAATCCCTATTAAAGTTGCCCCTACTGCCGACGCTAAAGTTCCTAATACAGAAATAGCTCCAGGTGAACCTCTCTCTTTTTTTACCCATGGTTTGAGAGCGGAATAGGTCGACTTCTTTGAAATAGAACCAATTTCTGTTCCAAAGGTATCTGCTAAACTTGTTGCTAAAGCACCTGCTGCCATGATAGCCAAAATTGGGTGTTTGATTAGAACAAAGAGCAAAGCTAATATCGCTGGAATGAGACTATTAACCATTGCTTGAATACTATCCCTTGCACTTTCTCCTTTCTCAAATTCTTGAGTTAAATCTTTCTTTTTCTCTTTCCCTACAAAGGTAAATAATGAACCGAGTACAAAAAACAGACCATACATCGCCCCCCACGTCCAAGAACCTAATCCTAGGATAATTACCCCAAAATAGAATCCTGCTATTGCACCATCCCAGGTTAGAGCATGAAAAATTATGCCTGAAACAGCTAAAACTAAACCTATTATAAGTGCAGTAACAATAGATATGAGTGATAAAGAATCATTGATGGTAGAAATGTCTTCTTTGAATAGTTTGAAAAGGCCAAATAAAGCCAAAGCATTAGTTGCAGGGACAGCAAGATTATCAAAACCTTTTGGAGTAATAGCTTCGATGATAGCGGTAATAAAACCTGTTAATAATCCAATGTAAATTGAAACAGCTAAACTTTGTTGAAAAATCAAACAACTTGCAGAGACTGCTGCAAATGTAGCAAAAGCTGCAGCCCAACTCCCTAAAAGTGTCTTTGTTCCTCCAAATATTTTATATTGTTTACCATTATTACCGAATTTTGATCCAATAACTGCACTAAATCCATCCCCCCACACAAGAGGCATAAAAGAACCCATAAGGATGATATTATACTGGTCTAAAGGATCTGGACGGAAGAACAAAATCACTAACACGGTTAATGCCAAAGCGTAGTAGACTGTACCAAATGTGTGACCATTTGCTACACCTTTAAGTTTTAATTTTTCGATAGGTGATGCTGGACAAGTAAAATAGGTGATAATTATAAAGAGAGATGGACCTATGAGTGCTATCCAAACGCTAGAAAATATAAACGGAAATAAAAGAACTACATTGCCGACTGACAAATGAACAATTTTTCTCGTTGTTGTCCCACCTATGATTTCTTTTCTTTTTAAAAATTCTGCAATAAATAGTATAACAAAAACAAAACTTGCCAATCCAACTAATCCTATAAGATCAAGAGATGTAAAAATCCAAAATATATACTCCATAAATTAACCTCTAAGTTTCGTAGTTATTGTCGTTTTCCTAACTTCTATTAAAGAGAAAAGAAAACTAATAAAAGTTTATTTCTCGTGAAAAGCATCAAACTAAATAATGAACCTCTAATCTTATATGGATAAACAAGTAGTACAACAACAATAAACTTACACTCGCTATATTTGGGTTAGTTACTATGATATTTCTGATTGTTTGAATAATACTCAAACAAAGCTGAATAAATGCTACTCCTAGGAGTATTCAAAAGAATTCCCTAATTTTGCGCTTAAAATTAAATAATATTGAAAGTAATGTCAAAGAAAAAAGAAACATTGAAAATGAAAATGTAACAAAATAGGAGAAATCAATAAAAAGGATGTAGAATGTGCTCAATATAACCCCAACAATCACACCAAAGTAAAAATTGACACACCCTTGACATATGCTTTTACCTTTAAACTGATAAAAATGTTCG
>CAZEQQ010000010.1:0-18713 GCA_964514425.1 uncultured archaeon | reverse complement strand
AAGTTACACAAGATAACACTACACAATATTTAACAGCAACATCCTTAGAAGACCCTAATCTCTCCGTTTCATTGAATTTACTCATTAGTCCAGATGAAATAACTATTACAGGAGAGATAGAAAGTACTGGTTCTTCCCCCGTAATTATCTTTAGGTATCTTGCAGGTCAGAAATCAATAACACTAGAAAGTTAATAGTTCTAAAGTATTGTGTATCGCATCTTACTTTCTTTTTCTTTCTTTTTTAATTCAACTTTACTTGGGTCAAATTGAAAGGTTTATTTCTTTTTATTTTAATGATTCTTATCAACACAAAAATTAAATAGAATTATGGAAAAAAGATTAATATGCAAGAAGAAACTGATGAATCAACTCTCGTTGATTTTGCAGCGCCAATATTGGAAGAAACCTACCCAATTAGCCCGCCTTTTTCATATGTGTTAATTCAAACTGATTCTGTTTCTCGAAGAACTCAATATATGGTTGTTGAAATCCCTTTAGATAGTAAAGAAAACGCCATCTACAAAAAACTTCTTGATATTATGATTGAAGAACTAGACGTTGATTTTTCAGCTTTGAAGGACTATGAAAAAGCTGAAGAGTTTATCAAGAAAAAAATTGTAGATATTGTCAAACGATATAGAATCTCTCTTACTGATAACCAATTTGAGAAAATCATGTATTATCTTACTCGAGATTTAATAGGATATGGTCGAATTCAACCATTAATGTTTGATCATAATATAGAAGATATATCTTGTGATGGTGTAGGCGTCCCTCTCTATGTTTGGCACCGAAAATATGAGTCTATCGTTTCTAGTGTCTCTTTTGAAGATGAAGAAGAGTTAAATAGTTTTATCATCAAACTCGCACAAAGAGCAAATAGACATGTAAGCATCGCTAACCCTCTCTTAGATGCCTCTCTAGATGATGGGAGCCGTGTGCAATTAACTTATGGGAAAGAAGTTACACAAAGAGGTTCTACTTTTACAATTCGTAAATTCAAAGCAGACCCCTTCACAATCTCTGATTTGATCTTATACAATACAATAGACTTAGATATTGCAGCGTTTTATTGGTTCGCAATGCAGCATAACATTAGTATACTTATTGCTGGTGGTACAGCTGCAGGAAAAACAACTTTACTTAACACAATTTCTATGATGATTAAGCCAGAATTAAAGATTATTACTATAGAAGATACTGCAGAAATGAACTTAGCCCATGAAAATTGGATTCCTAGTGTTGTACGTTCTGGTTTTGGTGAAACAACAGAATCAGGTTATCGTAGAGGTCAAATTTCTATGTATGAATTACTCCGTGCTGCAATGAGACAACGTCCTGACTATATCATTGTAGGTGAAATTCGTGGTGATGAAGCATACGCAATGTTTCAAGCTATGAGTACAGGTCACAGAGGTTTAGGAACTATACACGGTGATTCTGTAGAAGGTGTAATCCATCGTTTAGAGAGTAAGCCTATGAACATTCCACGTAATATGATGAAGGCACTAGATATTGTACACGTCGTAAGAAAAGTGCGTCACCAAAACAAATTTGCACGTCGTACTATGGCTATTACTGAACTCATAGGATTAGATCCTGTAACAGAGGAAATATTAACAAATAAACTCTATCAATGGTCACCTAGAGAAGATAAATACATTTACTTTGGACGTAGTCACGTTTTAGAGCGAATCATGGAAAATACAGGTATGAGTGATGTAGAGATTCAGCAAGATTTAGACGATAGGAAAACTGTTCTTAGATGGTTAACTAAAAAACGAATTAGATTCTTTGAAGATGTTAGTTCAATTATTCAAGAGTTCTATTCTGATCCTGATAGAACACTAGAAAAGGCAAGAAAAGGATTGAAATCATAATAATCTTGTTCTTCCTCTTTTTTCTTTTCTCTTATTTTCTCCCTTTATTAAAAAATATTAGTTTAAAAAGGAATAGAAACCAATTCTTTAACGCATTTAATTGATTGATTCAAAAAAGAGAAAGAAGGAATTAAAGGACTATTCAACGTTTATGTCAATGCTGTCGTCTAAATCCTCTCCAATTGTGTCAATAACAACCTCCAGAACACCATTATTGTATTTAGCTTTAGCAGTGTTACTCTTAACTTTAGCAGGTAATTTTACCACTTTCTCATATTTTCTATTTTTAGAGTGAGCGCGAATAGTCAAAGTAGTTTCTGTTCCCGTAAGTTTAATATCTCCTTTTTCTATACCTGGAACTTCAGCGATTATACGAACTTTGTTTTTCTCTTTGAAAACATCAATAAGAGGTTCTCTAACGTCACTATCCTCAAATGAGGTAGCGGGAGGTTTAACATTACCAAATTGTCGAAACATAGGTTTACCATCTTGATCTACACCAAAATTCATTCCATAGACAAAAGATTGGTTAAGAAACTTTTCTACGTCTTCAGGACTAATATTTTCATACATTTTCATAATGTTCTTTATCATATCATCGATCATTTTTCCAAAAGAACCACTTTGGTAATTAGGGAAAAACTGTTTAATAAATTCATCAATGTTTATATCACTAGGATTAAAGGGGAGCTTAAAAGGAAGGTCGTCAAAAGGATCATCTTCATCCCTTTTAGGTTTGTTTTTTTTATTTTTGTCATCATTATTCATAATTACTTCACTATCTTATATTATATCTACAAAAATTAAGATGAACTCATCAAAAAAGTTTTGCATATGAAAAGAAAGAAAAAAAGAAACATTTCTTCAAATCTTGTCAAGGAGAAAAGAAAAAAAGTTAATCACTTAAATTATTTTCCACAAATAAATATTGTGAGGTAGAATTGCTTGAATAGTTTGTCCCTCTTCTAAATTCGCTTGATATCTTCCATCTCCTTGATTGCTGACAGAGGTAGAAGGTGTGATTGTTACAACACAATTTGCTAAAAATGTTTGAATATCATTCTCTAACTTATAGATTGTGATATAGTTTACAGAACCTGTCGTACCTGATATCTGTAAATAATATCTCAAATCTACATCTACTATTGTTGAGAAATAGATGTTTTGATTTTCGATTAGCAAATTAAATGTACATTGAAACGTTGTTAGAACAGGATTTATTGTTGAAGTACTATTGCTTACTACTAAACTATCAGTATCATATGAGATAAGTGAAAACAATCCATTTCGTAATAAATAATCTTCTATCACTACAATACCATCAGTTATAATTTCTCTTATTTCTACTATAGATTTACCTTGAGAATAAGAAGAAAGAGCGATGTTACCTAAATCATAGAGCGATGAAATGGCATTATCAATGTTGTTCAATAATTGTTCTTGATTTGGAGCAGGTTGTATATAAGGTGTCTGTGAAATTTGATAGACAGTGGTTGATAAAATTAATAAGTATAGTAGAATTACCAGTGCTAATAATAAAAATACTTGACCTCTTCTAACTTTAGTAATGGGTTTTATTTTCATCAATTCCATATTATACACCTTTTAACCATGCTTCTAAATGGAAAATGAATGGCTCGTAATTTCCATTCACTTCAAGTATTAAATATTCGCTGCTTGTAACAGTTCCTGATGGATTTACATTCTTATTTATCCAACTATTTTCAATGATTTGGCTATTTGTTACATTATAACAATAAAACCTAATCTCTCCATTAGCTGGAAGTACAACTTTGAATGCATTTTCAATAATAAGTTTATTTTCATTTATAACAGTCGGATTACCAGCTTTTAGCGCTACAATATATTGATCTAATTTTCCTGTTTTTTCGAGATTGTTAAAAACGTCATATAATTGTTGATCTATTTTTGTTTCTTGTGGGGGGTGAGTATTTAATTGAACTTCATAAATTGCTGTGACCATGATAATCATAACTGTTACGGCAATAAATGCTTCAATTATAAACAATTGACCTTTTTTTGTGTTTACTTTAATCATGCATCATCACCAATACCACATATTGCATACTACGATTCTATTCCTTATGAGAAGTGTTTGAGTTTCTTGTAAATAGTTTTCTTGCTGAATCAAATTACTAGCTCCAAAAGGTTCTCCATGGTTAAAGGAAAGAAACATAGGAATACCCATATAACCCGCGCGATAGTTTATTCCATCTCTTTCTTGAACAACCACAACGGCAAATCCTTCAGCAGGAATTGGGATGTCATCCTCATAATAAACATTACCTTCTGCTAAATTTGTTAGAGAAAGCTCTGCAGAATAATATTGCACATCGGATGACGAATATGGAAAAACTACAATAGCTTTACATTCTCCTGTTCCTGTGGTTCTCAATTGGCTCACAGCAATGGTTCTTCCATCTTGCTGATCATCCCTTACATATGGTTGTAAGGTTAAATCGTCCAATATATACTCCAATCCACTTTGTTTTAAACGAAACACTTTGTAATCTTCATATATGTCTGAAACTTTTGCCATTACCACAATCGTGTAATAACCACTCATAGCAGCTGTTACCGTTATATCAAACTTGTTAATAGTTCCTACTGTGGTAGTTTCTCCCACATTAGAATTTACATTACTTGATGCATCTATGACAAAAACCCAAATATCCGCTCCACGCAAATTTTGTGTAGATTGAACTATTCTCCCTTGTACATTAATCTGACCACCTGCAGCACTATAACTGTCGATTTTTATCTCCACAGGACTTTGAATGCCTAATGCAAAATCATTGATTAAACCATAATTTATCTTTACTTTTTGATATCTTATTTTCCAGTATTCAGGTAAATCATAATGGAGCCTGTTCACTTTTGAAAAGTCTAGCATTCCACTATTTCCATATAATCCTAATTTCAGTGTGTCTAACTCACTAGTTGGCATTGTAGCCCAATTAGTGGGTGTACCTTCAGTATACATTATTGTATTCATTATTTTATTTAATTCTTGCTCATTAGCATAGTTCTGCATTTGAACCAAAGAAGGTATGAGGAGATTGGATAAAACTAAGAGAATTTGACTAAAAGCTAAAGTAAAAATGAGCATACCTAGTGCGAAGTCTACTCCTCGTATCTGTGCTCTACGCCTGAAGAATTTTTGGAAGTTAAAAAATTTGGACGAGTGTGAACAAGATGATTTTTTCATTATCTTATTCACCTTCTTCTTTACCTTCATCGCCTATTATTCTTTGTTCCAAAAGTGTTTTTATTTCCATTAATAATCCTTCAAGCTCTACTAATTCCATTCCTTTTTCAAGTAAATTAGTTGCTCTTACTTGCAACGATTCCGCATGTTTTAACTTTTCAGAAGCTAAAAGATCAACTTTTCCTGTTAATGCTGTAAGTTCTTCTTTTGTAGCTAAACTTTTTTCTATCCTTTCTATTCTTTCTTCTAAAGGACCCAAATCTACAGCTACCGTTCCTTTAACATCTGTTTTTCCACCATCTTTAGTTGGTGCAGCTACACTTTTATCAAGTGTACCCATAACTCTGATAATGTTAAAACTAACTTGGTTCAAAGTTTGTTTTAGTTCATTTACTTGTGTTTTGACTAATTTTAATTCATCTTCTAGTTTACCCATATTTACACCTTTAGAAATCTAACTGAATGAATTGGTTTTCTATTAATACTTTAAAAGCAAACCAGCCTAGAAACATCAATATGACAGAATGCATAAGACCTGACTTTACTGAAAGTTTAGACATTTTACCTGCAACTAATCCCGCAAAAAATCCTTCAATTGCTAGCATATGAAGGAATAGAACACTTAACCTATCGAGATCAATGTTGAATGAGAACATTTCACTACTAATATTTGCAGTTCCAAAAGGATAGAAAAATGTTTGAAAAAGAATAACAATAACAACAATAAAAATAAGAAACGCTGCATAGATGATAAACATATATGGTTGCATAGCTCCTTCTCTTTCCTTCTTTAAAGTGAGCAATTGCTGAACATGAGATTCTACTGAGTCAAAAATTTCTTCTAATTGACCTCCACTTCTTTCTGCCTCGAGAATTAGAAGTGTAGCACGCTTAACCATAGGTGTGCTTAAAGCTTTTTGAAAGTCTGTCATCGCTTTGCTGAACGGAATCCCCCAAGAGATTTTACTAGACATTTTCTTCAATTCAGGGGTCAAAGGACCATATTGACGCTTGGAAGCCTCCTTTATAGCTCGAGGAAGCGACATACCTGTTCTTTGAGCATTTGAAATCTCTCTAAGTAAGAAAGGTAAGTTTTCATCAATTCGAGCAGCTCTCCTCTCCTCTCTGTAATAGATTAGAAAAACAGGTATAGCAATAGTAACTATAGCTGCTAATATGACAAAATCATTAATATCCAATATTTCAATAACATTTTGTGTCATATCCACAATACCTATGAAAAGTAAAATAAGACCTGAAATGATCGCTATTATCCAGTAAACTGTATCTGCATTTAATTCAACTTTCTTAGTTTCAATTTCTACTTCATCTTTTATTGCCATAGAACCACCTCTTACTTACATCTCCGGTTGCTGCATATCTATTAAGAGAACAATGACTAACATTCCAACTGGAATCATTATATAAACCAACATCATCATTAAAGCAATAGACCCTGTTCCCGCATCACCAAGCATAGACATCATGGCGAGTATAACTACAAAGAAAATAGGTGCAACTACACCTACTACCATAAAAAGTTCTGCAACAACACCTAACGATTCAATGAAGTTTTTCTCTGTCTGTTCTTTTTCTAACATCAACGTTTCCGTTGTAACCTCTAAGAACCTTTGCAGTTCCCCTCCTGAGGTAAATGTAGCCACTATTCCTTCTAAAAAGCTTGCATACTTAGGTGAGGGTGAACGCATTGCTGCTTCAATTAAAGCATGAACAATGTCATAACCAAAGATTTGTATATCTCGTGAGATTTTGTTAGCGTCTTTTACAATTGCTTCACCAATAGATTTCTCTTGTGCTAAAGAAAAAAATATCTTATCTGGTGTTACACCTGCAGATGACATGGCGGTCATATAGCTTGCAGCAGTCGCTAGTCCTGCTTCTAGTTTCCTTTTTCTTTCGCCTTGAAGATAACTTGGATATAACCATATATAGATTAAGAAGAAAAGAAATGTCAGAAGAGGAAGCATTACCACTAAAACGAGTGAGAACTCAGGTGAAATAATCTTGATCGCGATTAGAAATAAAAGTGTTGTACATGATATTATCAATGCCCAAAATATCTTGATTGATAAATACATACGAAGACTTTGATCTATCCCAGCCTTTTTCATTGTATACCCAAGACCTTCAAATTCCTTTAAATAGGGTTCAATAAATCGGCCAATGTAAGAATATGCCATAGATTCTATTACTTTGTTGCTCATTATTTCTCCTCGTTTCCTTTTTACATTCTTTATTTTTTTTGTCCTATAAGTCTATTTATACTGTTAACTATATAACGTTTTTCACTTTCTGACTTTTCACTCTTATTGAGTACTAGCAACAAATATAAAAAGACAATCTATCTTTTACCTATTATGACAACTTATTTAATTGAAGCAACTGGAGAGATGAAAGAGCTAGATAATGTAGAACATGCTTTAGATTCCTCAAATGTTTTAATAGTAGTGTCTCACATACAAAAAAAAGTATTCACTTGGATAGGAGGTAAAGCTGCTATTCAAGCAAAGTTCGCTTGTGCTCGAGAAAGCTCAAAAGTAAGAATGGAACTAGGCTACAGAATAGCTAACCTTGAAGAGCAAGATGTATCTGAAGATTTTGTCTCTGCGTTAAATGAAACAGCAAGTTCTCCAAAGCCCAAAGAAGCCGTCAAACCAAGTCCAAAGAAGGTAGAAAAAGTCGAAGAAATCAAAGAAACTCCCGTTGAACAAAAACCTAAAACTTCTTCACCTAAAGCTTCCCCTTCACCACCAATAAGTCAATCTATGGGACTAGATTTAATTGACATTAAGGACACTTTAAAATTACTAAGTTCCTTACCCACTGTTGATACAAAAGAACGTGACTATGTTATCATTGGCGATCGTTTAATTATAGCTCCTGCTACTATTTCAGATGAAGATGAAGTTGACTTTATGGATTCATTACCTGATGGAGCATTTTTAGCCGAAAATTATGTACCTAGATTATACCTGTCTGATGGTAAAATTGTAGCTGTTGAATTCTGGAGAGACGAATAAGGATTCAACATTGATTTATTTTTTTCAGTACTTTTTTTGCAACAAGAGTATAAATATCTTCTACCCCCTCTCCAAGCTTTGCAGAAGACTCCAAAACGGTATGTACTCTACCAAATTTCTGTTCTACCTCTTCCAACTCTACTTGTCTCTCTTGCTGTAAATCAGTTTTATTACCTACAATAATTATTGGAATATTAGGACATTTTTCACTTACTTCTTCGATCCATTGTTCAATGTTATCACTAGTTTCCTTCCTTGTCACATCATATACAATAACTGCTCCATGGGCACCAACATAATATCGCTTTCTCAAAGAAGAATATCTTTCTTGACCTAATGTATCAAACAACACCAATTTAATTTTGACATTGTCTTCTAAAGTAATCATTTTTGAGTAAAAGTCTACTCCTAAAGTGGGCAGATAATTAACATTAAACTTATTTTGAGTGTAACGTAAAGCAAGGCTTGTTTTTCCAACTCCCCAAGAACCAACATTAATAATTTTTATAATGTATGTTACGGAGTCTGATTCATTACTCATTAATAGTCAATAAATTGCAATCATATTTTAGCATTATGATAATCACAATGCAAAAAAATTAAAAGTATATAAAAAAGATACAAAAGGGAAAAGAGAAAATGTTTCATCTAAAAAGTGTAGATATTGAATAAATATTTTACAACCATTTAAGAAACAACATAATTATAAGTAGTAGCGTAATTTAACCTTGTGTTAAATAAAGATAAAAAATATACCTCTAAATTAACCGTCATTATACCTACTTTAAATGAAGAATCATCGATAGAAATGGTACTACAAGAAATTGAAAAAGCTCTTCCTTCAATCAATGTATTAGTAGTAGATGATGGTTCAGTTGATGAAACAAAGAGTAAAGTTCAAGGATATCAAGGAAATCTTAACATCACTTTTATTGATAGAACATCTGAATCAATACATGGATTAACAATAAGTGTTTTACATGCCATAAAACAATGCTTTACAGAGTATTTCGTTGTAATTGATGGAGATTTACAACATCCTCCTAATATTCTACCTTCTTTTTACTATTCTTTAGAAGGCAATTACGATTTAGTGGTAGGAAGAAGAGTAAAAGTCATTGATTATTGGCCAGTGCATAGAAAGATTCTATCGTATGTTGCAAGTTTTAGTGCTAATCTTTCTCTCCTCCTTCGTAAAAAAAATAGGGTTAAGGATGTGATGTCAGGTTATTTTGGTTCAAAAACAATTCTTTGGAAAGAACTATTAATTAGCCATGAGTATAAGTTTACCCTAAAAGGATACAAAATCCTTTATGATTTCTTGAAAATTTATTCTTCTAACCTAAGGATTCAATATATAGATTATACTTTTGGTTCAAGAAATTATGGTTCATCAAAAATAAATAGAAAAGTTATTTGGGAATTCTTTAAATCTTTATTTTGATACCTTTCAAAGAAGTTTTGTTTGCGTAAACTTCCTCTAGAAAGATACCCATCATTGTAGGATCTTTTAATCCTTGCAATCTCTCAACACCGCTAGAAACATCTACTCCATTGGGTTTTAATACATTAATGATTTTTGCAAGATTTGTAGCTGTTAAACCTCCTCCTATAATTATAGGTAATGAAACCACAGCTTTTATATCCTCAACAAGTTTTGTAATTTTCTTCTTTTTTGTAGGACTTTTCCATGATTCTCCCAATGGAAGATTGATATTAATAGCAGAGACAAATGGTTCCATCTTCTTTGCTGCTTGGACAGGATCCTTGTCCAATATTGTTGATTCTAAAGTTTCCTTATCAAGGAAAATCGAACCTATAATCGGAACTGTTGCCGTTGATTGAACAGCTATTAAATTGTCTTCATTATCAAAGAACTTTCCATTTATTTGGATCATATCAGGACCACAAGTATCAATGATGTCAAAGATATCATCTAAATCTTGAGGGATAATCTCTGCTACTCTAATACAATTTTGTATACTAGAAAAAATTCTTCGTGCATCATATTTACTTACATGTCTTATATCATTAATATCGTCAATTATTACACCTATAGCAAATTCAGGTGCAACATCAACCGATATCGCAGAATCGTAATCGGTAACGCCAGATATTTTCGCAATCCACATCTATAAGTCCTCTATGTATCAATTTGTGCACGTCTTTTAATCTTTTTTGGCTTTGAAACATTTACTTTTTTAGTAGTAGTTCTGATTTTCCCGAATTCTATTGTTTTAAGTTGTTTAACTAATTATTGCAACAATAAAACCTCTCGTAACACTATAGCTAAAATCAACTATCGTCTTATTGTTCAATAGAGACCTAATTAATGGGTTCCAATTTTTGTTATACTTGGGTGTTACGTAAAGACCATCTAGATATAGCTCACTATAATTTCTGGATATTACAAATAACCTTATGTCAACTCACTAAGTCAATACTGATAAATCATGTCTTCAGAATTTCTTAATTACCGATTAGAAGGAGTATTGTCCAAAATTACAAAAAAAGCCCCAGATTACGCTAATACACCTATTTTTCATGAACTCTGCAATTGTCCAAGTAGAGGTGGACAACTGTTCTATAATGATAAAAAAGAAGAATACTTTGGTAAAGGTTTTTGTAATCCCAATTTATTCTGTGCAAGAATACAAATCGATAAATACTCTACGCTTACGAAGAAATCCTTACCTCTTGAGAAGGATTATACAAAACCATCATTGGTTAAAGCATTACGTTATCTTGATGAAAGAGATGAAGCTACAAAACAGTACTCTTTTGAAAAACTAGAGGGTGAATCAGAGCTAACTCGCTATAATTCCTAAAGTACTGTCAATTACAAAAATCTTTAAACATTCTCTTTTTTTTCTCATTTTATGTCTGATGATGAAAGAGCGATACTGTTTAAGGAAGCTATTGTTAATGCCTATAAATATGGACAAGCAAGTACCAAAGTAGTGTTGGGAAAAGTTTTAGCTTATCATCCTGAATTAAGAAGTAAAGCCAAGATATTGACTTCATTACTCGATCCAATAATACAGGAAATTAATAGTTATTCTACTAAAGAAATAGAAGAAATAATTAAAAGTAGATATCCAGAGGAAGCAGAACTCCCTGTACAAAAAGAGAAGGAACTTTTCCCTCCTTTACCTGGTGCAATTGAAGGAAAAGTGAAGGTGCGTTATCCCCCTGAACCTTCCAAACATCCTCATATAGGACAAATGCTATCGTTCTGTATTAATCATCTTATTGCGCAAAAATATAAAGGAAAAACAGTGCTGCGTTTTGATGACACTAATCCTGATACAGTAAAAGCAGAATACTATGAAAGTTTTAGAGAAGCAATTAATTGGATGAATCTGCAATTAGACCAAGAAGTGAAAGCATCAGATTACATGACCCAGTATTATGAAAAGGCAAAATATCTTATTAATAACAGTGACGCTTACGTGTGTTTCTGCTCAAAAGAAGACATGGGTAAATTACGAGATAGTGAAAAACCTTGCTCCTGTAATACCTCTTTTTCGATAGAAAAAAATCTCGACTTATTTGATAATATGCTTTCCTCTCACTATAGTGCAGGTGAAGCTGTTGTAAGAATGAGGGGAGATATGAGTGCAAAAAATGCTGTTTTACGAGACCCAGTATTACTTAGAATAAGCGCAACACCTCATTGCTATCAAAAAGATAAATATGTTGTTTGGCCAATGTATGACTTTGAATCTCCAATTATGGAGGAGATAACAAACGTCACTCATGTTTTACGAAGTATGGAATTTGGAAAAATGCGTGAAGAACTGCAAAGTTTCATTGCTGAAAAACTTAAATTACCTGTACCTGTTTTTTATCAATATAGTAGGTATAACGTTATTGGTTCACCAACTCAAGGACGAATAATAAGAGATTTAGTCGAACAAGGTATTGTTTCAGGGTGGGATGATATAAGATTAGTGTCATATCAAGCTCTACGTAAACGTGGTATTCAACCAGATATGTTTATTGAGTTAGTCAAACAAATAGGAATTACCAAATCTAAAACAAATATAGATTGGTCTTTGATAGCTTCTATTAATCGTCAGATTTTAAATCTAAAAACTAAACATTATTTCTTCGTACCTGATCCTGTGAAAATCAAATTGATCAATAGGAAACCTATCACCGTTACCATTCCTAGAAATCCCGATAACAAGGAGTTAGGAACTCGAAATATAACCGTTGATGACTATGTGTATCTCACTAAAACTGATGAATCCATCCTAAAAATCAATAATATAATACGATTAAAAGATCTTTACAATATTAAAATTTTAGAACAATTAGAAGATGGAACGTATTCTGCAGAATGTCTAAATGCTGATATACTGCCCGGTATCCCTCGAATTCAATGGGTTACTGATTATTTACCTATTGAAGTTATTAAGCCCGAACTGTTATATTTAAATAATACAATTAACAAAGATAGCTTGCAATACATAAATGGCTACGTGGAAAAAAATATCTCTGAAACTGAAATTGGCGAAATTGTCCAATTCGAACGTTTTGGATTTATTAAAATAAACGCAAAAAATAATGTATATAAAGCAAATTATGTTCATGGATGATATTATGGATGACCCTGGTTTAATATTATTTCTTCTCTTTGTTGGTATATCACTTATTGTAATTACTCGTGCATCAATTAAAGGAAAAGAGAAAAAGAAGCATCCTAAACGCCAATACAGGCCTTATGAACCTGCAGATTCACGATATCAACCCTCACAAAGTACATATGCCTCTCAAACAAGAACATCTTCACAATTTCAGCCACAGTCTTCAGCAAGATCACCTTCTACATACTCTAATACTTCGACAAGACCCACTTACACTCAAACACCAGTAGAACCAAGAAACTCAATAGCTTCACCAAGAGGTGATCAAAGAACACAAATAAGTGCAGATGAACATTTTCGTTCTGGTAACTTTGATAGAGCAAAAGAGGAGTACTTAAAGACGGGGCGTATATTTGGAGCGGCAAAATCGGCTGCATCAAAAGGTAGAAATTCTGTTAATGAAGCATTGGATTTGATCAAAAGACATGCACCTGAAAGAGAAGAGGAAATGGTTAGAAACCTTTCTCGTTATTTCTTTGATACCGGAGATATAGAATTAGCAGGAATAATATTACATAGATATGGATTAAAAGATGAAGCATCGGCTATTCTTGCAACAATAAGTAAAACATATGAAGACCTTGAAAGAGATGATGTTGCTAATGTGGGCTCTGTTTCAGATTATATGAGCACAGCTACAAATACAACACAACAAAGTTATAATGAATTAACTTCCATAGCAAAAGAAATGTCCTCATTAGATTCTTCATATGAACCCATTTTTAGTAAGAGCGATGATGTGTTGGCAAAAGATGAAGAAGTGAAACAAGTTAAAACTCAAACTTTGAAAGTTGCCACTACTGACCTCGATTCTCGATGCAGTGTATGTATGTCTGCTATTAGAGCTGGAGATACTTTTGTTCGTTGCCCTCATTGTGAAACACCTGCACATTATGCTCATCTGATAGAGTGGATAAAGGTAAAAACACAATGTCCTCATTGTAGAAACAAAATAACCGCTAGAATGTTTCAAAACTAATCTTTTCTTTTTTATCAAAAGGTCTTAAAACATCACCTCATAAAAACTTATTAATACCTTTTTTTTGTTCTCTTTATGGTTTTACTTCCTCATTTTTATAAAAATAATATCTCGGATTATATTGATCTTACCATTCAACAACAGATTGCTGGCGTTGATTTAACTGTGAAAGATATATTAAAATTAGAAGGTAAAGGAATTATTGATTTTGATAACTCTAATCGTACTTTACCAAATTATTCTCCATTGGCATTAAACGAAGAAGATAATAGTTGGGATCTCTGTGCAGGTGGTTATCTTGTCTGCTACAATGAAACAGTTGAAGTACCTGCTTCTGCAGTAGGTATTGTCCTCCCCCGATCTACTCTTATGCGTTGTGGTGCAACACTATGCTCTGCTTTATGGGATCCTGGTTACAAGGGAAAAGGGATAGGTTTACTCATTGTAACTTCGGATTTAAAAATTTATAAGAATGCCCGTATTGCTCAATTAATACTCTTTGAAACAAAAGGCGCAGCATCCGAGTTGTATTCTGGAGTATATCAGAATGAAGGTATTAAATAGGAAAAAGTAATTAAAGCTATTAGAGAGAAAAATTGTGAGCACATGTCAAACAAAGATAAGAAACCAAAAATAAAAAGTGATCCATCAGAAGAAGAAGAAGAAATGGAATCATGGATAAATGAAATAGTTTCAGAACAAACTAATGCTAATGGAACTAAAACTACAAAAGATTATAGTGATCTTCCTATTAGTCAACTACCAGGAATAGGACCCGCTATAAATGATAAGTTAGTTCTGGCGGGATATCTGACAGTTGCATCAATTGCTCATGCATCGCCTTTAGAACTAGTTGAATATTGTGAAATAGGTGAACAAACAGCAAAGAGAATTATCAATACTGCACGTGCTCAAGTTGGGATTGGTTTTAAAAGTGCAAAAACTATTTTGGAGAATCGTGTGGCTTTAGATAAAATTTCCACTGGTAGTAAGACTTTAGATGATCTCCTTGGAGGTGGTATTGAACCCAAGGCCATTACTGAACTTTCAGGTGAATTTAGAACCGGTAAAACACAATTATGCTTTCAGTTATGTGTAATGACTGCTTTACCTAAAGAGTTAGGAGGACAAGAAGCTGGAGTGATATATGTTGATAGTGAAGGAACTTTTCGTCCAGAAAGGATTGTTCATATTTGTGAACGCTTTGGTGTTTCTCCAGATGAAATTCTATCTCGAATCAATGTAGGAAGAGCATACAATTCTGACCATCAGATGGTATTAGTACTTGAAAGTCCAAAATTCATTCAAAAGAATAATGTTAAACTTCTTGTTATTGATTCTTTAACTAGCCATTTTCGTGCTGAATTTACAGGTAAAGGGGCACTATTAGAGCGCCAGCAAAAGTTGAATAAATTATTACATCAACTGTTACGTTTAGCTGATGTTTATAATATAGCTGTTGTGGTTACAAATCAAGTTTTAGCAAAACCTGATGTGATGTATGGAGAAACTATTTTTCCAATAGGTGGAAATATTGTAGCACATTCTTGTACTACTCGTGTTTATCTAAGAAAAGGAAAAGGAGAAAAAAGAATAGCTCGTGTTATTGATAGTCCTCACATACCAGAAACAGAAGCAATATTTTCTATCACTCAAAACGGTGTAGTTGATAACGAAGACTTGAGTTAAAAACATAGACCAATAATAATGATTCTGGTAACAGAAGTACATAAATAGTACTGACATAATATTTAATAATAGTTAGAGTTATTTATTGTGTTAGAAAGAAAATTATTATTGGTGAACTTATATGTCTGAAAACAACGATGTCGCTCAAGCAATAAAAATTACCGAATTAGAGAGTAAAGTTAAATCTTTAGAACAAAAGAATGCTGATTTGTTAAAAGAAATCGAAAACTTGCAATCGCAACAAGGTGGAGAAACAGAACACACACTTAAATTATCTGAATTAGAAGGTAAGATAAAAAAATTAGAAACTGATTTAGAAGAAACTAATAATTCCAAGCAAGGACTTGAAGAAGAAGTTGACCGTCTTAATAAAGAAAAAGAAGAATTTGAAACTAAAGTATCAGAATGTGATACTTCTTTAGGAGAAAAATCAAAATTAGAAGAAGAACTTACATCAGTAAAAACAAAGCTTACCGAATTAGAAACCCTAAAAGAAAATAATGCTAACGAAATTGAATCTCTGAAAAATGAACTTTTGAAAAAAGATGAAGAAGTCGCCTCAGCTAAAAGAGAACTAGAGAATATGAAAAACCAACACGATGAAAAAGAAGGCGAAATAAAAAGAGTCCAAGATAAAATATCAGAATTAGAAGTTCAAAGAAGTGATTTTGAAACAAAAATCGCAAAACTAGAGGATGATAATACACAATTAAGAAATAAGGTCACAGATTTAGAGACGCAATTAGCTGGTTCAGGTGATCTAAAAGCTAAAGTAGAAGGGATGCAAGAATCACTCAAACGTTTCGAAATCATGGCTTCTACAGACTCGAACTATGCATTAATTACAACACTAGAGAAATATAAAGTAATGGAACTCAAACGTTTAGCAATGACAGCCGGAGTGGCAACACACACAGTGCTAGACTACTTGAAAAAACTAGAAGCACATGGTCTAGTTGAGATAGAAACACATGGAAGAGATGATCCTAATCCTACAATAAAACTGAAATAAGAAAATTTAGTTTTATAACTCTAATCTCTTTTTCTTTTTCCTTTTGATTTCTCTCACTTTTACTTTTATTTTACTTTAAAATTTTTAAAATGACCAAAATGACGGAAGCCTTCCTTGATTTGCATTAAGTGTTTCCACTAACTGTCTTGCAAAGGAAGGTGCAATAGTTGTTTCCATGTTTAAGGGAAGATAAGAGTAAGAAACTTTAGATGATAAAGTCGTAGGAAGACGTTTAACACTTTTTTTCGTCAATGTAGGAATTAACAAATTGTCCATAATTCTTAATTCAGAGATATCTGGAAAAAGTTCTAAAAACTCTCCATTTATTTCTGTTAACATATCTTCTTTCCGTAAATCATTTCTTAATTCTTTGTAAAGATGAAGGTGACCTGTTTGTTCTAACCATAATTCCAATGACGAAGAACAGTTTTTTAATCCTATCTTTGGAAAAAATTCAATGATAGGTGTAGTTAGGAGGAGGGTTTCAGTAGAATTAGTCTCAACACCTTCAAAAGTTGAAGGATTTGTAATAAAAAAAGTATTTTTTGCGTTAAACGAATTACCATTAATAAGTAAACTTTCAGACTTTAAGTCAAAACTTATTTCTTTTTGAGTTTTATATATGTAAACGTTATTTTCCTCTGCAAGTTTTTTATAGGTAAGAATAAGATTATGTGGATCTGAGCAACTCCAACTGTTTGGAACTACAATAGCCTTACTATTGGTCTCTATGTTTAACAAAGGGTATTCTTTTATCAATGAGTTAGAGTTAAGTGAGCTATATTGTATTTGTTCTAAAGAGAATTTATGCTGAACATAATTGAACAATTCTAAATCATTTTTAAAGAAGAAAATAAAGGGTAAAGGATAAAAATCAAAGGATTCAGTTAAGGAATATAATTCTTGAAGTAATTGTTGAGACTGCATTAGAGTCTTATTAGAGAAATTTTCTAACTCATATAACGGTCTTATAATTGCGGGTGAAAAAAGATATCTTTTAAGAAATGTAGGTGTAGAGTTGACTAAAGTAACAGAATAATGTTTAGATGAGAGGGAAAGCATATAGGCTAAAGCAGAGGATAATAAATCGTCTCCTACAATAATAAAGTCGTCTTCATAATCACTCACATAATCAACTCTAACTTACAATTACAAATAAAAAAAGAGAAATGAATATAAAAAGGTATGATATCTAGGAAATAATTATTTTGATTGTTGCGTCAATAATGAACACTAATAAGTAAGCTAGGAATATCAATAACAAAATTTCCTTTGTAGTATAAGCCCACTTTGGACTTTGATCAAATAATATCCTTATAGCAAGAAAGACTCCTATCAAAACTATTACTATTCCGAAAATCTGGCTAATTAAGTATAAATTTCCCCAAATAATAGTAATAATACCAAAAGTACAAAGTCCCCATAAGAATAAAGAACCAATTATAGCTGTTACTTTAGGTCCATATTTCACCGCTAAAGTGTTATTTCCTGCTTTTCTATCGCCTTCAATATCTGGTAAACCTTTAATCACTTCACGACCAAGATTACCCATTCCTGCACCTAATCCCAAAAACAAGGGTAGCCATGGGTAACTACCTCCCCATATTAGATAAGTATGAAGTGTTCCATAAGCAAAAACTGCTACAACATTCAAACCAATTACAACATTTCCTAGGAACCCAAGTTTTTTTAGTTTAAAATCGTAAAGAAGTAAAGTTCCTCCAAAAATTATTGCAGTAATTAAACTAATACCTGGTAGTTTATTAAGTATGTCAATGAATAGTGCACATAAAAGACCCAATGCTCCAATAATAATACCATAAATTTTTGCAGTATTAACAGAAATCTTTTTAGAAGGTAAAGGACGATGAGGAGCGTTTATTTTGTCCTCTTCCCTGTCTGCTATATCATTAAATATCATTGCATGAGATGAGACTAAAGTTGCAGAAATGATTACCAATAATAAAGTAAAATAGTCTAATTCTTGTGGTCCCGATAATACTATACCAAAAACTGCTGCGAAACCTGCTACAATTCCATTTATTGGTCTTAGTATTGTAATATACGATAAAATGATGCTAAGCTTAGAATGATTTGAAATTTCGTTCATGCAGATAAGGGAATAAGCTATTTTATAAAATTTATCTGTTAAAAGTTAATTATATTTAAAACTAAGACTCACAAGAGGTAAAATAAGGTTTTGGTTTATATCTAACCTCATAAGGAGAC
>CAZEQQ010000009.1:0-18840 GCA_964514425.1 uncultured archaeon | reverse complement strand
TCTTTTGAAACTTACAAAATCCAAAGAAAATCAAAAATCTGGTTAAGGATTCCGTTATACCTTATTTTCGTAGCGCTTACTTCTGTTATAGCTGTAGTTATTATCGCTTCTTTAAGTTATCTTCCCGACCTTATGGCTAATGAAGCTGGCAACTTTCTAGATTATCTTTTTGTTAGTTTTATTCCATTAATTGTGGCAGCTGTAGTTGCAGCTATCTTCCTTATACCTGTTTTTCTAGTAAAATTCTTAACAAGACATAATGTATGGAGGATAATAGCCACATTAGGTATAATATGGTTCATTCTATCTTCATTCTTTGGACCTTTACTAGTAGACCTTTCTGGTATTACTCGAAGCATCGAAGATGGCGCGCCTTCAGACCAATTTCCTATCGACACAAGCGGTTTAAGCGCACCTTTTATTATAGATATTGACGTAGACGCAGATAGTTTTATGGATCTGTTAGATCAGCTATTGGCTGACCCTGATTTAGCTGCTCTATCTAATGCAACTGTAGCAAATATAACCACAATAAATGGCCCTCTGTCTAATTATCTGTACCGGTACGAGGTATATGACTATTATAACCCAGAAACTTGGGATTTCGAACTATCTGATGATGTTAACTTGAAAGCTATTCCTGCAGGACAGTATGATGCTCCCTCTTCAGGAACTTACACTCACTATAACATCTCACAGTTAATATATACTGCAGCCAGCAGTGTGATAAAGTTCGGCATGTTATCGACTTGGTCAACTAATAATCTGCCCAGAATAAAAAATCACGATAATTGGGATAATCAAGTAGAAGATTTAGCCGGTTTTGGTCCCATCGGAGGAAGTGCATCAGTACAATTAACATTAGCCGACCAGTTTATGGGGAGTGCTTCTTTTAGCACAGGTGAACTCTTTAGTGAGTTTACTGGAAGCGTATCATATGAAACTTATTTTATGCCTGATGAAAATATGGAGACTATTATAGATAGTACAATGGATTATAAGCAATATCTTAGTACAAAATATGGCACAGTTGCTTCTACTTACAATGAATTTCTACAAAAACCGACTGGTTATAATACTACCTCACCCAATGTTGTAGCTTTTGCTAATACTATTGCTCAAACCGCAAAAGATCAAGATTTA
This sequence comes from uncultured archaeon, assembly GCA_964514425.1. Classification (GTDB taxonomy): domain Archaea; phylum Asgardarchaeota; class Heimdallarchaeia; order Heimdallarchaeales; family Heimdallarchaeaceae; genus CAZEQQ01. The sequence goes on along the minus strand of CAZEQQ010000009.1, from coordinate 17,697 downwards.
GATGTTTATGGTATAATAACTTTAACCATTGATGAAATTGTCAAACTCTTACCAAATCTGGTAGGCACAGATACAGATGGTGATGGAGCAGAAAGAGTTGCAGCAACTGGCGAAGGGACATTTTCTGATTATATAGCTTTAGCTTCAATGGTTTTAAGATTAAATGGTATCCCTGTTAGACCCGTATTGGGTTTTGCAGTTGGAACAGGAGATGAGAACGAACGTATTGTTGGTCTTTCAAATATTTATGCATGGTTTGAAGCTCTATTACCTATTGTAGATGGGGCAAATGTAAACTATAAGTGGGGACAGTTTCAGTTAGGTCCGTATCTTTTTACTCCTAAAGGAGGAGAAACTTCTGAATACATTTATGCTGAAAATACCTTATATCTACCTTATAACGTTACCTCTTTACAAATATATGAAAATACTTTAGGTGACCTTACTCCCACAGACGTGTCAGGTATAGATGATGGTGTCTATCTTTTGGATTATGATATACCCTATACAATACGAATAGAAGCAGAAAGAAGTGGTGAACCCGCAGCAGGAGGCTCAGTAATATTACAAACCTTTTTGGCTAGTGAATTAGCTAGCATTTCTAATCCTTTTGATATAATAGAAGAAGGTGAGTATCTAGTTAATGACCCTGTAGTTACAGATTCAAATGGTGTAGCTGAAGTAACAGTCACATTGGCACCAGAAAATTTCACAACGTTAGACTTGAATGATCCAGAAGGGTCATCATATGTTCTTTTGGCGAGAATTGGGGTCATGAGTTACCAATTCGCCGCATTTGCTATATTTCCTACTGGGTATTTTGATACAACGAAAGGTGTGGAAATCAATGCAACCAAAGGCATAAACATAGATAATCCTCTATCTCCTGGTGAATCCTTCAATTACTACTTTATTCAAAAAGGGTGGAAATATGAGCTTAGTTCTTTCTTATATGGTGATGAGTTATTATCAAACCCCTTGGAAAACAGAACAGTGAGTTATTATCTCATGGATAAAGATACTTTTGACAGTATGGGTGAGTTTGATCCTACAACATATCAAGACAATCTTATCAGAACAGCTATAACTGATGATGTCGGTAAATCAACAATAATGACATATGATAGTGATACATCAACAGATTATCTAGCAGATTTAGCATTAGATAACACGTATATGTTAGTAGCAACTTATGGATTCAACTATACTTACTCAGTAATATTGATAGTTGACGATTTATACTGTGATAGCACAGTTACTATTACTGGTAGTGATGTAGATGTTGAAGCTGAAATTTATCTTAAATCGCCTTATATGCCTGATAAAGAACCTTATGCTAACAATCCTATCGAGTTATGGTTTATACCTTCGACCAGCTATAGTGTATATGATGGAACAACAACAGAAGAAGATTATAAACTATCTTTAAACCCTAATCATAAGATTGAAGACGCTGTAACATTGGGCGATGGCACCTATTCTTACAGTAATACAACTGATGATTTAATAGCTATTTTTGGTACAGGTGAATTTGTATTTTTATTCTTTTATGATGGAAAATGGAATGCCTCTGATAGCATTACATTGGCATCTCCACCTTGGACACCCTCTCCCGCATCAGTACCTCAAAATGTTGAACCACGAGGCGAACCGATAAGTTTGGATATGTGTGAATCAGCCGTTCACGGTTCTAATGTGTTAGTTACTATTACTTGTATTGGTATTGACATTAGAAGAACTATCCAATTACCCGATATGCATCACAGTTTTAAAAATAGTACAATTGATACAAATTACAATATTGCAACATTAACAAATTTCCCTTTAAATTTAAGTGGTAAGAGGTTGATTTTATGATGAAAATAAAGAAAAAAGTAGGATTAGTTATTTTGTGTCTACTAATTATTGGACAATCCTTTAACATTTTAATTGACAGTAATAGTATTTTAATGCAAAATATTAAAAATAATAATGATAACAAAATTGATAATAAAAACAGCACGTTTTCGTATAATGCTTTAGCTCAATCATATGGTCCACCTTCCTCTTATCATAAAAAAATAAAAGAAGTAAATGAAATTGACGGTAATCAAATGGGAAATGGCATTCACATTTCACCTGCTCAAAATGTAGTTTCCAATTCCCAGAATAATCTTAATGTGCAAAGTTCTACCTCTCTCTCATCAAGTTACTACAGAGGAGAGATAATACCTTATAGTGGCTATTTAGGCACACAAAATCATCCATGGGAAGATGAAGAGGTTGATATATATTACAATGATGTGTATGTGGAAACCGTTATAACAAATGTTAATGGTGTATTTGAAAGTAATATACAAACAGATAACACAACTGGAGCTGTTTTAACAGGTTTAGGTGGTGTAGGAGAGATACCAATTTATGCTTATTTTGATGGTAATCCTTTAAAATACCGTCTAGCTGGTTATGTTGGTAATACTACAATAACTGTCTATGGACAATTAGGGATAGATGTAGAATTATTAGTAACTAACCCTAATGTGAACTATCAAATTACAACTTCTGTACTCTACGAAAATCAAGATATTGTTGATGTTAGTGTAACAGAATATCGCTTACAAGCTGTATGGACTGATGATAGTTCTTCGGATCAAGATGAATTAATTACCTTTACTTCAAATCCTCACCAACAATCCTATCAAGCACCTTTACTCCCCGATCAAGTTTCAATCACCGTTTCATACAATGCATCACAACTAATTGGAACATTAGGTGCAGTTTACCAATATTTTACTTCTCCTTCTCCAAGCACAGCTCAAGGTGAGACAAAGCAAACTGTAGAAGTAGAACTATATTACACAGATAACACTTATAGCAACGAGAACCAAAATAAAAAAGAGATAGCTTTGGATACTGAAACAGTATATATTAAGGCTAACATGTCAATTTATGATGCAGCATTAGAACAACTTGTACTAGTCGGCGCAGGTAATACTACACGTATAGAATTTCTCTATAATAGTGTGGTTATAGGAACTGTAGACTTATTAACAGACGCCAATGGAGAAGTAACACATTCTTTTATTATTGACAAGGACGATGTTACTGATATAACTAAAAGATTCAGAATAAGAGCTTCCCCGATTGAAGCTGATTGGAATCACACAGACTTTAAACCTGGACTTCTAGATACCCTTATAACTTGTGAAATAACAGAAATTAAAGTAACGATAGTAGATGCTCCTGAAAGATATTACACTTCAGGAACAAATATAAAATATGAAATTGAGATAATAGATGAATTTGGTCGCGTTGCGCCTTCTAGTAGGTTCACATCCAAAGTTGGTGCTGATGTTTTGGTTGCATCAGCCAATGTTGGAACTAATGGTAAACTAACAAGAACCTCCTTATTACCCACTTTTGCTGTAGAAGAGGAAAATAAAACGTTAGTCGTTGAAGCCTTGGAGAGAGTTTCAACCTATTACAAATATTTAGTGGTGGCAGAGGTAAAAAATGAAACTGTGTTTAACTTGTATTTTAACTTAAAGTTAACATTAGAAGGACCTGATAGCACAACATATACAAAAGCTCAAGCGGTTGGAGACCGAACGTGGACTGTTTTCAACAATACTTTTGATGCAAACTTTCAAATTCAAGGATATAATTTAACTGTTGAAATAGATGACCCTTGGGGAGGTATCCCTTTGGGAGCTGAAATTATAATCCTTTTTGGTGGTCTAGAGAAAAAATTCACCGTTGCAGTAGGCGAAAACAATGTTACGTTCACTTATGCTGATTTACTAGCCTCTGGTTTCAATTTAAATAAAGCTTATATGGATGAACATGCAAGACTTACAGTGAGTGTAAAAACAGCTGATGGGACTGAACTTACAGATTTTGGTTTTGACCACTTTATTGCGATTTATGGTCCTCCTTTTGACCCTGCGGAAATAAATAATGATGGTACAGAAGGTCCAGAAATAATAAATATTGAGCTTACACCTGACCACAATGACTCAACCAAACCTGTTTTTGTAATGATTTTTCGAGTAGAACTTGATATTGCACATGAGTTTAATATACAATATGTCAAAATCTATTATAGATTACTATACACTAACAATACTATAGTAGAAGATTGGACAATTGTTGATTTAGTGAGAGATGGTGTTACTGCCTTCTATGATGGAACAATAGATTTATCCGCATATGGACCCAATTTCCAAGGAAAAGTGGAATATTACATAGAATCTAAAGATCATGCAGGATATGGTTTGAAATCCAATGGTTCATTAAATGACGATCAAGCAGATGATCCCTGGTATTCTGCAGATTATGGATTAACCTTTTTATATTCTTCAGAAGCATCGCCTTCTCATTACATTTTGGGTGATCTTAACGAACCTGAAGAAGTTCTCCCCCCTGAATATGCTTTTACTGGTGGTATCAGCCCTTATTGGACTATCACAGTTTATGTTAATGACAGTGATGTATATTCAGGAATTGATGATGTCATTATCTATTGGAGAAATGATGCTGGCAATAATACTTGGGTTGATGAATGGCAGAATGCATTCATGACACGGGACATGGGTTATGGTGGTTCTGGTTATAAATATTACTTTTTACTTTATGTAGAATATGGTTTTCAATATGAATGGTACTATAACGCAAGTGATGGAGCAGGTCCTGCATCAAATATTTTCAGCACTAGCGATTTGTCCTCTCAAAGATCTCTCTCACAAGAATGGGAAGATCCTGCCTCTGTTTCTGTAAGAGGTAGTACACCACAATGGAACCTTACTGTATTTATTGATAATAGTGGAACACCTCCTCTAGGTGTTGATAATGTGACAATTTTTTACAGATGGTCACTTGAGGGCACGGGCAATTGGAGTGATTGGGTAAGCGCTGAGATGGATGTTTTTATAGCAAATAGAGAATATCTCTATCAACTTAATGGATCGTATAATTACCGTTATGAATGGTATTTCATTGCATATGAAGTAGGGGGTGGAAACAGTTATACTGGGGAAACTTTGTCACTTCTAGAAGTGTGGGATGACCCTCCCTCAACTTACCAATTTTCTATTTATGAAGATGGGAATGGCTTAGATCCAGGAGATAGTGCTTCATGGAATACAACATTCCTCATTACAATAAGAGTTGTTAATCAAATAGTAGGTGTAGATTTTGTAAGATTGCATGTTGTGTATAGTAATAGCACTATGATGATAGCTAATTTTACTGTTTTAATGACATTTAATGCTACAAATAACTACTATTTTTATAATCTTAATTTATCACAATATACTGTAGATTATGGAGATTATGAGTTACTCTTAAATGTTACAGTGGCTAATACCGTAGGATTGGAAACTACAACAACAACTTTAGATTTTCTTATCACTAATCTTGCTCCTCCTGCTCCTCCTAAACCTGTTCTTCCAGGTAATCAGGATTTAGATGAAGCAAAAATGAGTGGTTTAATTTGGGGTATAATAATCGGCGCTATTTTTCTTATAATTTTCCTATTTTTATGGATTAATAGACACACTTTGATTCAGTATTTCAAAGGACAAACACTAAAGAAAAGAGTTCAAGATTATCTTAAAGACATAATTGAAGACATAAAAAATGATGGAGCACAAGGGAATTACAGGGAAGCTCTGATGAAAATATGGCCAATTATTGAAGGTGTAGGAAGAGAATTTTACGATTTGCCGAGATACAAAAATCAAACTACTGCAGAGTATCAAAGGTTACTCGTGTTTAAAGCGAAATTTAATGATCAAATGATGGAAACAATCAGAGATTATTACGAAAAAGCGCGTTATGGTGGAAGTGAGATAACAGAAAATGATTTTAATTCAGGCGTTAACGCATTGATGAAGATTATTGACGATATAGAAACAGGACAAATGAAAATAGAAACTTAGGTGAAAAAAATGTTCGGAATATTTGATTGGTTTAAGAGAAGGAAGCAAAAAAAGGAATTAAATCAACTATTTAATTCTGCAATGGCTGATATAAGAATTTATGAACAACGACAAGATTATCGAGGAGCTGTAATAGCAGCTTTTGGTGGACTCAGTAATGTAGCTTGGTACCTACTAAAAATGAAAAGAGAGCCTTTCCAAACAGGTAGAGAATTCGGAAATGAAGTAGCATTGAAAGCTAACATCTCAACAGAGGTTATTAACGATTTCCTTTTTTCATTCGAGGTAGCAAGATACACTGACCGAGACATAGATTATGATAATTATACAGAAGCTATACAGAGACTTGACATCTGTTTTAGAGGAATAAGAGAAAAGGGCGTGCAAGTAAGTGAGCCAGGAAAACAAGGAAAATCCAAGAAAATCAAACAAGCCAAGCAAAGAAAGAATATCAAGCAAAACTAGCAAACCAAAAAAACGTGTAGGAAAAATATCCTTCTCACGGTATGCTGTAGCGCTAACTATACTCTTCTTTGTCTTTATCTTCCCTATATTTATGGGTATAATTAATATAGGTGGAGGTGCTATAAAATATTCCATCTACAATACTAGCTGGGATGGTTTGTCACAAGCAAGAGAAATGCTTGAAACTTATCAAACAGATTCAGGACAAAGATTCAATATTAACAATAGTATGTCCAGCTTACACGTATTAAATAGATTTTACGAACCTGCAATAGTTGCTTCAATTGGTCCAATAGTTCCTTATACCCAAGACGAAACAATCTCTTTATTAGCCTTTTTAGCTAAAGGGGGAAGTCTTGTTATAGCCGATGATTTTGGCTCAGGAAATGATATTTTAGCTTTAGTTTTTAATATATTAGAACAATGGTCAGAATTTGCTGAAGATGGGCTTTTACCTTATATGGAAGACTTCTTTGGGCAAGGTGATTTTGAGTATCCTGGTGATGAAAGTTCTAATGACACAGAAACTCAATCAATAAAAGACAACACTCCTATACCTATAATCCTATCTGAAGCAGATTTAGTCGGACAGATTGCACCGATTCTAATATTCAAATTATTAACGATTCTTAGAAGAATAGGATTCAATCAAACTATCTTAATGGATGCTGGAAGCAATACTGGAGGAGTAAGTTCTCAACCTTTGTTAACAAATACTAACCCTTCGCACCCTTTGGCTTACGGAATAACTAAAGGTGTTCAAATGGAATTTGGGACTTGTATAAGTCTAAAAGTCAGAAACACTGTTTATCTAGATAGTGATCCTACAAGTAGTCAAGTGAGAGAAGAAAGGGTAGAATGGGTTCCTTTACAAGCTCCTATGTTGAGGTTGTCTATAGAAGTAAGTTTTCTAGATGAGCCCATAGAATTCGAATTGCCTAGTAATGCAATTGTGGACTTTCTAATCCCCTTCTACACTTCTCAAACAGCTTGGATGGAATCAGACTTTCAGGCCGCACGAAGAGGTGAAGCTATTCCTGAAGTTGGTGAATGGGGGAACATTAATTTTGCGCCAGTTATGACACTGCCTATAGGTTTTGGTAAGATAATACTTATTGGCGATCCTGACATTTTCGCAAATAAATGGGTCTCAAAAACATCCCAAAATGATAATATGCAATTTGTAAAAAACCTTTTCAGTTACGCTGCTGAAGGAATGAATACAACTGCTGATGGACGTATAAATATCATTTTTGACGAAGGCCATGCTCAACATAACTTTCTAAGTGCTGCATCCTATTCTACAACGTTTATGCGTTTGATTACAACAATGTCCATGTATCCTTTTACTGCACCCTTTGTGCCTATATTTGCAATAATAATGTCCTATCCCTTACTTCCAAAAAGGAAAAGATTAGGTCCTGCTTTGTTTACAAAATATAGAGGAGAAAAAGGAAAATCTAAATTTGATCGTGATATCAGGAGAATAATCGAAACAAATTCACTTGATGAAGCTGTAAAATTATACCATAGATTATTATTGAGTGAAGTGAGAAAAGGAACTAATTTAGTGCGTCCTACTGCGAAAGATATCGCAGAGTATGTTTCGACTTTTGACGTTAACTTAAATGTTAAAGAAACTACAAACAATTTAAAGCGAATTGAAGTATATTTGGCCAAGCCAAAATACTTGCCAGAAACAGTATTCATAATGTATATGAGTATTATTAAGAATCTATTAGAAAAATTACCAAAATATCAGTTATAAAAAAAAGGAAAGTGAAAAAATATGAGTGAAGAACCGGCAAAAAAAGCTGTAGAAACAACAAAATCTGAACCTGTCGTAACTCCAAAAGATATAAAAAGAGTTTGGGATGAGATTTATGTTGAACTGAAGACCGCAATTATAGGGAAAATTGATATCTTAGAAGATATGTTTATTGCCCTTTTAGGTGGTGGTCATGTACTTTTAGAAGGAGTGCCTGGAGTCGCTAAAACGGTCATGGCAAAAACTTTTTCAGAAACACTAGGGTGTGATTTTAAACGTGTGCAATTTACACCAGATTTGCTACCTAGCGATGTAGTGGGGACAACAATCTATGATCCAAAAGCTGGAACTTTTAAAATGCGTAAAGGTCCAATTTTCGCAAATATCGTTCTAGCAGATGAAATCAACAGATCTCCTCCTAAAACACAAGCTGCACTTCTAGAAGCAATGGCCGAAAAACAAGTGACTGTAGAAGGAACAACCTTCAAACTGGATAGACCTTTCATTGTTATTGCTACACAAAACCCTGTAGAACAAGAAGGTACGTATCCTTTACCTGAAGCACAAGTAGACCGTTTTATGTTTAAATTAATCGTCGATTTGCCCACAGATGATGAAGAGATGAGAATTATAGAACTTGTTCACAAACGAATACTAATGTCGGTAAGAAGAATAACAACTCCTATGACGATAAACAGAATGATTGAAACCGTACAAACCAGGATTTTTGTTCATGATGACATTATGGAATACATCAAAAATATCGTTGTTGCCACAAGAAAAGATCCACGATTACTCCTTGGTGGAAGTCCTCGTTGCAGTATAGCTTTACTTAACGCGTCAAAAGCTGTAGCCGCAATGAAAGGTAGAGACTTCGTCACACCAGATGACGTGAAAAGAATAGCGAAAATCGGCACAGCTCATCGATTACAAACTAATCCTGAAGCTGAATTAGAAGGTGTAACAGGAAATCTAGTTGTAGAAGACATCTTACGAAATCTTACTGTTCCTGTTTAAGCAGGACAGTTCTATAATTCTTTAGGTGATTAAGATATTTACTCGTCGTGGTGGATTGTTGATTTTTGGTGGAATCGTATTTATCAGCCTCAGCTTTGCTGTAGCGGGTTATTTGTCCTTGAATAATATTCTGAACTCTTTTGGGTTAGATTTAACCCAAAGTGGGAATTTTACTCAAGCAGATGATGTAGATTCTGGTGCAGGTTTTGGTATCATGCCTTTGCTTAGATTCTTTGTTGAGGATTCCACTCTAGTTTGGTATTTTGTCATTATAGGCGTTGTTTTGATATTTTCGGTTTTGTTGAGTATGCCTTTATATAGATTAGGTGCTAATCCAAAATCCGTTGAAATAACAAGGAAATTGTCAAAAGGACGTGCTTTTGCTGGTGATTATATATACATTGAAGTTACCGCTAGAAACAAGTCTGTGAACCAAATACCTCTTATTGAAATATATGACATGATTCCAGAAATATTTGAGTTAGTTTTAGGTGAAAACTTTATTGTTACACAATTAAATCCACGACAAACAGTCTCATTTGGGTATGTTGTGCGTATACCTGTAAGAGGATATTTTGATATTGGACCTACTAAAGTTATCATAAGAGATAGAATGGGTTTTTATGCTACAGAAGGTGAGATAAAAACAAAAACTAGAATTTTAGTCTATCCTTCTTATGAAGACATAAGAAAACTGGAGATGATTGGAAAGAAACGTCAGCTAGGGCTACTCTTTGGTTCACATAGAACAAAAGTAAAAGGTATGGGTGATGACTTTGCAGGAATTAGGCAATATCAGCCTGGGGATCCCTTTAAATTCATCGATTGGAAAGCTTTTGGACGAAGTGGAAAAATGATGTCAAGAGAATTTGAAGCAGAACAAAACATTCGTGTAATCATATTTCTTGACTCTTCTGCCAGTATGGGCGCAGGACTTCCTCGAAACACAAAATTGGAGTTTGCAATAAGATCTGCTGTACTCTTGATTCATCTAAGTTTTGAAAAGAAAGATATGGTAGGGTTATGTATATATGATGATTTAGTAAAAAGGTGGTTAGAGCCAACAGGAAATAGATCAAGGCTTTTTCAATTTCTAGAAACTTTAGCATTAGTGACTCCAAAGGGAGAATCTGACCTAGAAAATGCTATCGATTATGTTGTCAAAAGGGTTACACGGGCGTCATATATGGTTGTGCTTTCTGATTTAGAATCTCATCCCCAGAAAATAATCAATGGAATAAGACAAGCAAGAGGAAGAAAACACAATATAACCGTTATATCACCATTTGGACCATGGTTTGAAATAATTTCACAACAGATGAGTCCACTAGAATTGATGATAGGATATGCTATAGTTGAGAAAGCAAAAGGTGAGAGACAAATTTTATTCAAAGCTTTAAGAAGATATGATGTTATATCAATAAGTGTAAAACCTGACGACTTTTTACCGACAGTTCTTACACAATTTAATAGGATGCAAAGACAAGGGTGATGAAATGGAATCGTTAGCAGATGAAACAATGATTGAACTGGGAATAAAAACTGTTGAAAAAAGATTAAGATCCGCTCGTATACAAACTATTGCTACAACTATAGTCAGTAGATTATTATCACTCCTTGTTTTACTTTGGTTGTTGACTATACTCTATTCTCTTTTAGACCCCACACGAGTACCTCAAGGTCACATTACTACTAGTTTTACTCTATTAATGTTATATCTACAAAACTTCGCGATGCTACTGTTTACTCTTCCTTTTATGCTATTTTTTGTATTTGGTGGAGCCATAGGAAGTGCAATATATATTGGTGCAAGAAGCTTCTTTGCAGTAGGTTTATTTCGATATATTGATCCTCCTAGTCCTATGACTGCAGAGGAATTGTACGGCACAGCTTCTGCTGATCCTGGCACAGCTTTTATTTCAGCTTTTGCTTACTTATTCCAGAATGATGCCGCGTTTAGGCTTGAAAATAGAGCAACTATAGTTATGCTTGGGTTCTTTATAGTAGGTCTTTCAATGTTAGCGTTTTTGTTTAGAGCAGAAATGAGAACTGCAACTACTGCATTCTTAACAATACAACTTACACTCTTTTATGGAATAGTAAAATTAGTATTTGATCAAGAAACTTTAGCATTTTCCACTCCTAGAAACTTAGCAGACTTTTTTGCAACAGAAGTCATATTAATAGCGTTAGTATCTTATCTATTTTTAGAAATCACAATGCAAACATCCTATATTGGACAAATTCTCAATCCTGTACAACAAAGACAAAAAAGAGTATTAAAATCGATGGAAAGGCTAAAAGAATTTAAACTGGGTGTGAAAGAAGAAGAAGTTAAGCCAAAAGGTGAAAAATCTGCTGAAAGCGAGGAAAAACCAAAAATAAAACAAGAAGAAACACGTGGAGGAGTACTAAAGCAAAAAATGAGTAAAACTCTAATCGCTCACTTTGTTGAGAAAGCTTCCGACTCTTTATTTAAGAAAGAAGGTGGAAGACGAGATCAACTTACTTCAAGACTTCAAAGATATCATGCAACATTACAACATGCCGATCCAACAGTGGATGAAAAAATAGTCGGTTCTTCTGTTGCTGTTACACCTCTTTCAACAATAATGTATGTAGGAATATCTATAGTCACAAGAATAGCAATAATGGTTTTCGGATTGTATGCAATATTAAATATTGATCTGATATTATTTGTACTGGGCTTCCCTCCCGCAATCTATAATTCTATCGAAGTGCTAGAACCTGAAGGCATTATCATATTATTATTGCCTATGATTGTTTTTGTGTTACTCTTGACACAAATAATTGGATGGGCACAAGAGCGCTTTGCTTCACGAGCAGAAGCAGTTCTTGATCTACAGAGTAGAGATGACATTGAAGCTGCAATTGCTCAAGCTGATCGTGCTGCTCAAAGGGAAACAACAGCAGTATCAGTTGGGGGCACACCAGAAGACCTAACTGAAGAAGACTATTATAAAAAACTAGAAGAAGAAATATCAGATAAAAGTTAAGTTTATCACATTTCTTCTTTCATATTTTTCACTTAAAAGGGAAGGAATTTTTTGAATAAATTTGAGATTGCTCTTGTTTTTTAAAATTATCAAATAAACTATATACTTGCCAAAACTAAAAATACCCTTACATAACAAAACTAGAATGTGATTCTTTTAAGAAAATTAAAAGCAAAAATCAGTATGTTTATATTAAGAGTATAAAAAGTTCGGATAATAGCATTATAGTCAAATCAAATAGACTACTATTATTAGATATTAAAGGTCGATAGATATGGTAAAAGTAAAGAATGCTGATGAAATAAGAAATATGATTAAAAACCACCCAAATGAATTAAGGCGTGTTTTTAGTATAGCAGCTCATATTGATCATGGAAAAACTACAACTAGTGATTTCCTTCTTCGTAAAGCTGGTCTTATGTCTGATGCTGATGCTGGTAAAAAAGTTATGATGGATAGCGATCAAGAAGAACAAGAAAGAGGTATAACCATCTTTACAAGTGTTGTTCTTTTGTCTTATGATTATGTTGATGAGGAAGGTAAAACAAAAACCTACCTGTGTGAAATTAATGATACTCCCGGACATATTTCCTTTACAGGTGAAGTCTCACGAGCTCTTAGAGGTTCTGATGGGGTAATATTACTTGTAGACGCACTAGAGGGGATTATGACACAAACCGAAACCAATATACGCTTAAGTATCGGTGAAATGTGTAAACCTGTTCTCTTCATAAACAAAGTAGACCGTCTAATTTCCGAACTAAGGTTGGCTCCAAAAGACGTTTTCGCCAAAATTGATTCTATCGTTGGTGAAGTTAATAGATTGATAAAATCTAATGCTCCTCCTGAATTAGGTAAAGAATGGCAAGTAAGTTTTGTTAATGACAGCGTAGCAGTTGGTTCAGCTAAAGATGGGTGGGCATTCAACATGAGCACCCTTAAAAGATTAGGAATTAAACCACAAACAGTCTTTGAAAAATACTCAGAAGATGATAAAAATTGGTTACGTAAGAACCTTCCATTAGAAGAACCGCTTCTAGAAGCTGTTGTGAAACATCTTCCTCCTCCCGATAAAGGACAAAAATACAAAATACCAAAAATTTGGCCTGGTGATATTAAGTCTAAGCATGGTCAAGCTCTATTAAATTGTGATTCTAAAGGACCACTTTTAGGAATGATTACGAAAGTTTTTATTGACCCAAAAAGCAAAAGGCCTACGTTAATTGGTCGTGTATATTCAGGAACATTAAAAGCAACAGACACTCTCTACTTGGTTGGAAGAAAAGAAAAAGTGCGTATCAAACGTCTTGGTGTCATGGAAATAACTGATATTCTTGATGTTGATGAAGTACCAGCTGGTAATCTATTTGCCATCTATGGTTTTCTCTGTCCTGCTGGGGAATCATTTATTTTAGCTGACGAAGAAGGAAATGTCGTACCTTTTGAAGAAATATCTTATGTAGCTGAACCCGTTGTTAGTCGTACTATTAGACCAAAAAATCCTCAAGATATAGCTAAACTTGGTGAAACTGTAAGCAAATGGATTATGGCCGACCCTACTGCTACTTTTCGTCACGATGAAGAATCTAAAACTTATGTTCTTTCAGGAATTGACCCTCTACAAATAGAAATTCTTGTTACACGTATTAAAGAACAAGTAGATATTGATGTAAGTGATCCAATCATCGTTTATCGTGAAGTGCCTAAAAAGCTAGGAGTTGATGTACATGCAAAATCTCCAAATGGTCACAATCGTCTTCTCATACATGTTGAACCTTTAGATGATGTAGCATATAACTTGATCAAAACAGGAAAAGTATTTGATGGTCAAGATGCTAAAGAAAGAGCTAGTTTACTACAAAAAGAAGCGAATTGGGAACCCAAACATGCACGACGTATTTGGCAGATTGTTGAAAGTAATGTTTTAATTGATGCTACAACTGGTGTACAACGTTTAGAAAATATTCAACAATATATCATGCAAGTCTTCTCTGACTTCTGCAATGGTGCAACTTTAGCCAAAGAACCTTTAATGAGTAGTAGATTCATCATTACAGACGCTACTGTTCACGTTGATCCCGCTCATACTGGTTTTAGCGAAATCTTTCAGATGACACTTGCTGGACTACACACAACATTCTTAACAAGTGAGCCCCATTTATTAGAGCCAATGTTAGTAATTGACATTAAAGTCCCTAATGAATTTGTTGGTAACATGAGTAAAGTTCTAACACAAAACCGTGGAGTAATTCTAGATATGACTCAAGAAGGAGACAATACTCGAATTAAAGGAAAAATACCTACTGCAGAGACAATAAATCTTGCTGATGAAATAAGAAGCAATAGCAGTGGAAAAGCCTTTTTCGGTTACCAATTCAGTGGATTTGAACAAGTTCCTTTCCAATTAGAAAAAGAAGTTGTATCTGCAATCAGACAAAGGAAAGAATTACCTCCTGAAGTACCAACAGTTGCTAACTGGGATAGATTTATGTATCGTAGAACATAACTCTTCTCCTTTCTTTTCTTTTTCTTTATATTTTTTCCTATTTCCAAAATAGTTTTATTTTGCAAAATTCTTTTTCAATTGTGCTTACAATTTTTACTCCATTGGCTTTATTAGGTCAAACACTTACCGTTACTCAAAATGTTAAACTTTTGATTGATGATGATAATGGGATTATAGTATCTATCAAGAAAGTAAGTACAATTGAAGAAAAAGAAGCTGATATTATCTTACCTCAGTCATCAGTTCTCCTTCCTTCTTTTATTAACAGTCACACCCATATTGCTGACGCTTATATCAAAGATAAAGGATATAATCTTGAATTAGAAGAGGTTTTTTCCGCAAAAGGCCTAAAAAATGAGTTTCTTAACTCTGTAAATTCTACTACTCTTCATCTAAGTTTAACAAACAGCTTGGAACAACTTACAAAAAATGGTTTCTCATCTTTCTTAGATTTTAGAGAAGGAGGTGTAGACGGGGTAAATACGTTAATTGAAGTCAGTAAAGGTTTCAATATTCGCCCTTTCATTTTTGCAAGACCTTTAACACTGTGTTCATCTCTAAAATCTCTCCCTTTAGATAAAATTGCCGGCTTCGGCTTTGCAGATGTATTCTCTTTTAACACAGAAATAGTTGAAGAAATGCTTTCTTTGATAAAAACTAACCCAAAACTTTTGAGTGCTATTCACCTTTCAGAAAACGAACTAATTAGAGAGGAATCTTTTGCTTCTTTTGATGTTTCAGATATTGTTTACACTTACAGCCACTTCATTCCCTCAATTATTGTCCATGGAACCTACATAGATATAGAGAAAGAAATCTCTTACTTGAAAAATTCAAACACTGCTATTATCTCTTGCCCTCTCACAAATCTTTACTATGGATTGAAATTTCCTCCTTTAACAACTTATTTTCAACATAATATACCAGTTGGACTAGGAACAGATAATGTTATGACTACCCCACCCGATCCTTTTAAGTTAATGTCTACTCTCTTAACGATATCTCGTTCCTTTGGACAAAAATTTGAACCAATAGACATCCTCAAAAGTCTTACAGTTACACCAGGGATAATAGTAAAACAACCTATTGGACAAATTACAGAAAACTTCTTTGCAGATATGATAGCTATTGACTTAGATTCATCAGCTACAAAATTCTCAAAAGATGTATATTCGGCAATTAGTTTACGTTCAACACCAATAGACATAATATTTCAAATGTTCAATGGAAAAGTGATTAAATGAGTAAACCAATCGTTATCATAAATGTGGCTGCTTCATTAGATGGAATGATAGCTTCGCCATATAAAGCATTAGAGTTATCTAACCAAGAAGATTGGGAAAGAGTTCATACTTTACGTGCATCTGTTGATGCGATACTTGTGGGCATAAATACTATCATTAAAGATAATCCTCAACTAACAGTAAGACTAAATTCAAAAGATACACAAATTCCTGAAAAAACACTATATAGAGTGATATTGGATACATATGGACGTACTCCTCTTTCAGCAGAAGTTTTGAAAAACCAAGAAATCTTTCCAACAATAATTTTCACCTCACGTTTATGTTCATTAGAGGTTCAAAGATTTGCCAAAACAAATAATGTAAACATAGAAATAGTTCCTGTAACTTCTACGACAAACCATCTAGATATAAATTGTATATTAGAGATATTAAGTGAAAAGTATAATGTTAAACAACTTCTAGTCGAAGGAGGTTCAACAATTATTACTTCTTTCCTCTCTTCAAAAATAGTACATCAAATGTATCTTTATCTTTCTCCAAATTTTGTAGGAACAAAAGGAGGTATCCCAATATGGAGCTCTTTTACAGTGGAGGAAATAAATCAAGCGTTGAAATTTGGTATTCAATCCATGGATAAATTGGGAGAAGGGATACTATTGTCACTTAAACCTTTGGTGATCTAATTGCTCGGTAATAAAGAAGAAATAAATGAACTCTACTATTCTGATTTTGATACAATACAAACTATTGCTCAAGAAATTAAAACAAACAATTACTCCTCTTCTGTTACATATTCACGAAACATCTTCGTTCCAGTTACTCGTCAATGTAGAAACAATTGTGGATATTGTGGCTTTTCTTCACAAGATGTAAAAAGTTGGATTACACCCCCCTCCTATCTAAATCTATTAGATGATGCTAAAAAAAACAACTGCTATGAAATACTGCTAACATTGGGGGAAAAACCTGAAGAAAGATATCAGTCTGCTCGTGATTTTTTAGATGAAAAAGGGTATGAAAATACTGTTGCTTATGTTAACAACTTTTGTGAAATAGCAATAGAAAATCTCCTCCTTCCTCACTCCAATTTAGGAGTACTATCCTATAGTGAATTACAAATGTTAAAAGAAAATAATGCGAGTATGGGGTTGATGCTAGAAACAACAAATAGAACGCTTTTAGAAAACAAAAATATTCACTTTGAATGTCCTGGAAAAGATCCTACCATAAGATTAGAAACAATAGAGAATGCAGGAAAATTACACATACCTTTTACAACAGGTCTGCTTATTGGAGTTGGTGAAACAGTAGAAGATCGTATAGATTCATTGTTTGAAATTTCTTCTTTAGCACAAAAGTATGGGCATATACAAGAAGTAATAATTCAGAATTTTTCTCCACTTCCTCACACTAAATTAAGCTCATACCCTCCCCCCTCACCTTTAGAAGTTCTGAAAAGCATCTCTCTAGCACGTGTCATCTTACCTAAAACAGTAAATGTTCAAGTTCCTCCTAATCTTTTTTCTTATCATCTTATAAAAGCTTTAAATTATGGAGCTAATGATATCGGAGGAATATCACCACTAACTGATGACCATATAAATCCTGATAAAACTTGGCCTGAAGAAAAAAAAATAAAGTCTCTTCTCGCGGATTATAAATACAATTTACGACTACGTTTACCCGTTTATTCATCACATGAAAACTATTTAAGTAAGAAAATATTGGATGTTATTGAGGTTATTAAACAAAATGAAAA
>CAZEQQ010000008.1:17850-19506 GCA_964514425.1 uncultured archaeon | reverse complement strand
CCTCATCGTGTCCAAGAGCATTTATAGAAGAAAAAATAGTGGACTTTGCAGGTAAAATATTCTTAAAAAATATTTGGAATGAAAATGGACAAAACTTTATTATGATCTGTCATGATCACATGAAAGAAGTAGAAGAAGCGTGGAACCCTCGATTAACTATAGCTCACTTCTTTATACGTGAAGTGTTTTATTGGTGGGCAGCACAACAGAATATGATAATAGATGAATGGGATAAAAAATACAACCCTGAACTATATGAAAAAAGATTACAAGCAAGAAAGTATTCTAAAGAATAAAAAATGAACTGAGTATATTTGTTGAAAGAATTTGAGTTAGCTAATCAATCTTTTTCATTTCATTACACTTTTTTTTTGGTAGTATTTTAATAGGAGAAAGTTCTATCACATAGTAAAGATAATTGCATATTACAACTGCAAAGTTTATAATATAAGTTATAAGATATTTGAAAAGAGTTGAGATAATGACAAACCAGAAGGTATTAGATTTTATTAAACTTCCTCCAACAGTGGATGAATTTGCAAGTTATGAAACAAAAATACATCAACAGATTAATGAGCATCTAAATGATATCCGTGCATATATCCTCTCTCTAATGAAAGGCTTATCACCAACAAATAAAAAAATCATGTTTAGAATAAAAACGAATTGGGATAAGAGTATAACGAATTTTTCAATAATACAATCAAGTTTATTCAGAGCAGAACCAGTAAATAAAGAGGGAAAATTATCTTTTCATCACGAATTAGTCGTAATATTGGATTTTTTAATACTTGATCGTGTAATTGACATTAATACAGGATGTCGCAATATTGAGGGAATTTTATACAATACAGAAACTGAAGAATTAATAACTTACAATTTATCACAACTGCAAAAAGCCATACATAAAATAGATGAATTATTAACAATTAGAAAAATGGCTCAAGAGTTAGAACCATCTCATGACTTTTTTGAAAAGTTTGTAGAGGATTTTAGAGGAGAAATAGCTTTTCTAGAAAATATGGGTGCAATACACCAATATACTGAACTAAAGAAACCTTCGTGGGGGAAAAAAGAATATTATAGGCAATTAGCACAATTATTTTTAGCTACATGTAACACTATTTTAAAGACAGAAAAAAATACTATCACTTTCTTTGAATTCAATACAGTATTCGCAAAAAGATATCCAAATGTAAAAGCAGATGTAAAAGATTTGGAGAAGGTTGCCCAAGATTTGAATAAGTCAGGAGTTATAGGACTAATAGACCAAATAGGAGATCAACCTAAACAAATCATACTTGCAGAAGATTCAGAATTACAAGCAAAACTCATTGAAATAGCAAAAAACAAAGGTTATCTTACAACAGAAGAAGCAATAACCTCTTTAGGGAAGAATTTTGAAGAAATAAAAAGAACGATTAAGAAGATGGAAGATGCAGGATTAGTAATTGAAGATTCAAGCTATTCTACAGGCACAAGGTTCTATTTCCCAAGTTTAGATACAGAATAATAGGAGTAAGATGAAAATGTCATACATAAACAAAGAGACAACTACTAGCTATAATATGGATAAAACAATTCGAAGTGAAAGAAAAGCAGAAGAAGTTATATGGGTTTTTCCATATGCTCTTGAAAAGTGGGAAAAGAGAATAA
>CAZEQQ010000008.1:7657-17840 GCA_964514425.1 uncultured archaeon | reverse complement strand
AATAAATCTCAAAAAAATGGAATATATATTAGTACAAGCTTCAGAAAGGGCGATAGTTTATGAAAATGAAGTAGTAATTCAAGAGCTGTCAAACGGACTCTATAGTCTAAAAAGGAAAGAAAAGGCTGAAAATCTAAAAATAGTCTTTATGACCGCAGCTATATTTGATATTAAATGGGGATTTCCACAACAACAAGGGGTGTTAACGACAGATAACATTATGATAGGGGCTTCAGGATCAATTTCTTTAAAGATTTCAAACCCAGAAGTGGTTTGCACTAATGTATTGAAACAGGAAAATGTAATAATTACGGGCAAAATAAGAGCACATGTAAATAAATTAGTGAAAGATGCGATGAAGGAAACAGTTGCCCAATATAAAATAGATGAAATACAAAAAATTAGTAAAGACGAATTATTAATGAATGTTGAGCCTGCTCTCGTAGATTCATTAATGAAATTAGGTTTTAATAGTCAAGACTTTTCAATCACAGGACTAGGAATACCACCAGAATTTAGAATATACTAAAACAAGTGGCATTTAAGAACACAAACTATACTCAAGAATAAATAAAAAGTAAAAATCTAGAAAAAACCAAAAGTGATAAAATGAAAATACTCTACAATAATAAGTTTTTAGATCTGCTACATGTCACAATATTAGGATTCGCTGTTATACCTATGTTTGTAATAATTTTTATTTCTGTCTTTGACGGAATGGGTTTGATGGCTGTGTACGGTTCAGACTTACTTTTTGATAAGACAATCCTTGAACACAATTACACAATTTTTTTGTTGCTATTATCTTTTATCCCGTGTCTTACCCATTTCACTGCTTTTCTTATTTTATCCTATGTGCTCCATATCAACAAAAAGAATAAAAATTTGACGGAAGATGATAGAGAGAATAAAAAAATAAAAAATCTTTTGCCACTTGTATTTATGTTAGTTGTTTTAGCATTAGTTTTACAGTATGTTATTCTTCTTTTTTTCTCTATAAAATAAACTTTCTCTTTTTTTTTGGATAAAAAACATCTATTGTGTTTATGGCTTAATATAATTAAACCTTTCAACACAAAAGGCAGACAAAGGAAGTTTTTTAATTCAAACAATCAAAAAGTAATTATGGGAATAGTGTTTGCTACTATCCTTCCGCATGGATTTGAGTTATTAGCTGAATTATATCCTTTTGTAGATTTAAGGTGGAAAAGGTTAGCTGATGGGATAGAAAAAATTGCTAAAAAAATAGTAGAAAAAGAACCAAATATTATCATAATAGCTACTCCTCATAATCTAAGAATAAGAGAACAAGTAGGAATTATAATAACAGAAACATGTGAAGGAGAAATAAAAGAAAAAAAGAAAGATAAAAAAATTGAACTAAAATGGGAAATAGATAGAGAATTTGCATTATCATTGTATCAACAAATCAAAGAAAAAGATCAAACTTATCCTATTGTAGCAGTAAATTATGGTTCAGAAAGTGGAGAGTATTCTAAAATGACAATGGATTGGGGAACTTTTATCCCATTATGGTTTATAAAAAAAGAGTACAAAAGATTACAAAAAGAAGAACCTAAAATAGTTGTAATTACACCTTCAAGAGAAATAGACTGGGAAAAATTAGTAAAATTAGGCTATTTCATCACAGAGAGTGTAAAAAAGGAAAACAAACAAGCAGTATTCATAGCAAGCGCAGATCAAAGTCATGCCCATGATGTATCAAGTATTTACGGGTTTGATCCTATCTCAAAAGAATTTGACGAAAAAGTTTCCAATTTAATAACAGCAAACAAATTAGAAGAAATAAAGAATTTCGATAAAAATTTTGTTGATAATGCTAAAGCAGACAGTTTTTGGCAGATGATGATATTGGTAGGAATAATTGAGAAAAACAATCTAAAGAATGCATACTTTGACTATGATTGCCCAACTTATTTCGGAATGGTAGTTGCTTCATATGAAGTAGAAAAATGATTTATTTGTTTCAAAACTTCAAACTAGAGAGAAAGAGTGGAAAATCTTCTCTTTTAATTACACCTAAACTAGTAATATATCCTTCGATTAAGGCATTAGACGTTATATCAAAAGCAGGATTAGAAGCTGAAGACTTTGCATTTAAAATAGTATAATTTTTATCCTCTATTTGAACTTCCTTTAACTCAGATTCACCTCTATATTCTATTTCAATAGTATCAACACTGCTTTTTGGATCAACATCAAGAGTAGTTAGAGGAAAAGCAGTATAGAAAGGAATAACAAAATATTTTGCAACAATTGCAACAGTTTGTGTGCCAATTTTATTTACGATACTTCCGTCTTTTAAACATCTGTCAGCTCCTACAATTACTTTGTTTATTTTCTTTTTTGACATAAAATGTGCTACAGAAGAATCTACAATAATTTGGTGTTTTATCCCCACTTGTTCTAATTCCCACGCTGTAATTTTACCTCCTTGTAATCGGGGACGTGTTTCATCAACATAAACGGTGATATTTTTCCCTTGATTATGTGCTTCGAAAATAGGAGCCAGAGCTGTTCCATAATCTATTGTAGCTAATCCACCCGCATTACAATGAGTGAGAATAGCATCATTGTACTCAATCAGTTTATTACCCTCGATTCCAATTTTTTTACACTCTTCAATAATTTCGCAAGAAATTTTTTTACTTTCCTCTAAAGCAATATCAAAAGAATAATCGTTCTTTATAATCACAGAGTAAACACGATCTAAGCAATTTTTTAAATCAACAGCTGTAGGTCTAGACGAGAGGAGTAAACTGTAATGTAAATCTAAATGTTCTTTTTTCTCTGCTTTAGACAAAAATTGAGCTTCTTTCAATGCAAGAACAAGACCATATGCACCTGTAGCTCCAATAGCTGGAGCTCCTCTAACAACCATCTCTTTAATAGCTAAACTGACCTCTTCCGCTTTAATATACGTCTTAATGGAAATTTTTTCTGGAATTTTTCTTTGATCTAACAAATTTAAAGTATTATTTTCATCATTCCATTCAACAGATAAAAAATTGCGTTCGCCCAATTGTTTGATTCTCACAAACAAAAGAAAAGAGAAGAATAGATAAGTATTGTTAACTATTGTCCTTCTCTTTCAAATAATCTAGAATCAATTCAACCATAGGAATATCATGTGTATCTTTATTTGACTTTAATTCTCTATAGTCACAATTTTGCAGCAATTGACTAATTTTTTGAGTGCTTTCTACATCATGCATTTTATCTTCTTTTGCACCAACAAGAAGAACTTTACTAGTAATTTGAGCATACATATCCCAATATTTAGGGGTAGCAAGATGCTTAGAAACAGCTTTCCACTTCTTTGTATCAGCTTCATCAAAAACACGAGTATATTTTGCTACCTGTTCTTCAGATTCAGTGTTTCTCTTTAACCACCATTTAAGAATAGGTTTGAAAGGATAAAAAATCCAATGTGGGACAATTGGGATAAGATAACGAGTAACTTCAGGAACATGAAGTCTACCTGGTGGACCAACTAAAATAGTAAAAACCCCCTCATATTTATTCATAGATAATCCATGGGCTAAAAGTAATGCACCATAGCAAGAACCAAAAAGGATAAGTTTATCTTTATCAATTTTTAAAAAGTTGATGACTTCTTTCATATCTTCTGATAAACGATCAAGGTCGCTTCTAGTTTTCATGTTCATAAAACTTGACCCTTTTTCTCTTGTTTCTAAATAAATAACATCAAAATACTTTTTAGCTTCCATTAGAAATGGATCCCACCCTAAAGCAACAGAACCCCATCCTGCTACAATAATGATAGAATAACTGGTGGATGTTTCATTAGGTGCTTGAGTGCACAAAATACGTAATTTGGTATTATCAGAGAGAGTAACATAACTTTCACTAGCAATTTTTTCATAATCAGCTTGGACCGCAGTCTGAAAAACTAAAACACTCGATTGTTCCGTCATTAAGGCATTATAAGAAAGAAAAATTAAAACTTTGTGATGATAAGCGTTTATCAAAAAAATAGAAATTTACCTTCTCTTTCCTTCGTGATATTTAGAATCTATTGCTATAGCTGCTGCTAAGCCAAACAAAGGTTCTAAGGGTGGATGGACTTCAACTTTATAAGAATCACGAAAACTGAAGAACTTTTTATCAACAACAAAACCAATTCTTCCCATATCATCTACAGCTGTAAAAGAATACCCGAAAATATTCGTAGCTTCATAATTATTTCCTGCAATACTTAACTCAAATTTAAAACCAAATAACCGAATAATAGGAAATTTAACCTCTCCAATAAGATTGTTATTCTGTATTATTTTCCAACGGTTTCTAAAAAGAAAGTTAGATTTAATAGTAATAACTTTTTGATCATTCATATCTTTAATTTCAATTTCAGGGCGAAATGCCAATATCTTTCTTCTAGCAACAAAGATTTTCTCATCTTTAGCAAGATCATAAATATTATATGTAGCTCGTAAAGCAAAAATTTTCTGTTGAACTTTAAAACCATAAACCATGTTATTTCCTCAAAATAACAATTTACCATATATTCTTAATCATTTCGATAGTCTAAAACAAAACTAGGAAAAGTAGAAAATTTATGGATTAATTAGAACTCTAATTAAATTTAAGATACAGCATTAATACAAAAAGAAGAGTTGAATAGTTGAAATTTAATTAATCCTTCCTTCATTGGATAAAAAGAAGAGAATATCTCCTTGTCCATCTGTAAAAATAATTCGTTGAAATGAAGTAGAGAATTCTTGGAATATACCATAAGACTCATAATAATCAATAGTATGAATAATTGTGTATTGGGCTGAAGAATTGGAAAATATCAACTGGAGAGACTCTGTTATCAACTCTACTGAGATATCAGATTCTGTTTCAGAGAAGATGCTATAAGCAGTATATGAGCTAATTGTTGAATTGTAAAAAGACAAATAGGTAGAAGTAACGCTATCTGAAAAAAGTTCGAATATTAGGTCTAAATAATACTCTACATCTTGATCAGTATTAAATAATGTTCCATTATAGTCTAGAGTGGAACGTTCAGGATGTCCTTGTATCAAATTATGTAAAGCGGAAGATTTGTTATTTACCAATTCTATCATTAAACTAATATTGAGAATCGCATTTGCTGGAGATTGTGAAAGAATTGTTTCTCTATCTAAAGAAGTAAAAAGAGAAGAGTTGAAAGAAAGTTTTTCTGTACCCAATAAAATGTGCATCTCAAAATCATTATCTTCATCAATAACATTTCTAGTGATATTGACTTGATGGACAGCAGCAGGAAAAAAATAGATATTGATAAGTGAGATGGTAACAGCCAACACTACGACAAAGGTTCCAGCAGGTAACATTTTTTCTCTAGACATACAAAAAACATTAACACTTCTCTATATTAAAACATTCTTTTCTTTTTCAAATATAGCTGAAAAACTTAAAAAGATTAACACTAATATACTGCTATGACAAAGATAACATTTCTAAAAATAGGAAATATAACACTGACAACATTGGTAGACATAATGATCGATGAAAGAGCTACCAGAAAGGATATAGACGCAACAGTATTGTCCTCATCAACGAAATTGTCAGTAGAAGCAGCTGAAAAAATCATCAAATTAGTAGACCATGTAGAAACTGAATTACTCGTCATAGTTTCTCCAAATGCAAACTTGGACGGACCAAAAAGACTAATAGATGAGTTCGCAGGAAAATACCCTACTCTTCTTGTATCTGATGCAGGAGACAAAGAAACACGCGAGCAATGGAGAGAAAAAGGAGTAGGATATCTCATAGCACCATTTGATCCGATGATAGGAGCAAAAAAAGACTTTCTAGATCCCGCAGAAATGTGTTTATTCAATGCTCACATTACTGCAGCATTTAGCTCTTGTGGAGTCTTTAGTTACATAACATATGAAATAGACAAGATAATTGAGCAAATGAACAATGGAGAAGAAGTAAAACTACCTTACAAATATCTCTCAAGTATGGAAGTAGCATCATTCTTACCGTATGCAAGCGAATTCTCAAGAGCAAAAGCAATAGCAGCTCTAGAAATGCTAACACAAGCAGGAAAAATTAATGTGAAAGGGTGCTACGTAGAAAAAGATAGAGAAAAATCATTGCTCTTACTAGCTGCAGCTCATGAAATGGTCAGACAAACATCACTAATAGCAGACGAAATAAGGGAAAATGAAAAAGCAGTAGATAAATTAGTACGATATCCACATGCTACTGATGGAAAGTGGTTACACAAAACACAATTCTTTGAAGAATCAAAAGAGTATAAACACAAAGAATAGTTATAATAAAACTAAATAAAAAATAAAGAGGAAAAACCTCTAATTCCTTTTTTCTGTTTTCTTATTTATTTTTTAATATAATTATGGATAGATTCTATTTCTCGTTCTTGGGAATGGTAAAGTTTCTTGGATACTTTCAAGTCCACAAAGCCACCAAGTGATACGCTCAGCACCTAAACCAAAACCAGAATGAGGGACAGAACCATATTTACGAAGATCAACATACCACTCATAATCTTTAGGGTCCCAGCCTTCAGCTTTAATACGAGAAATTAAAGTATCTAAAACGTCTTCACGCTGACCACCTGTAATAATCTCACCAAAACCTTCAGGAGCCATCAAATCAGCAGAGAAGGCCCATTGAGAATCTTTAGGGTCTAACTTGACGTAGAATGGTTTATGCTCTGCAGGATACATGGTAACAAAAAAAGGTTCTCCAACAATTTGAGTGAGTTTCTTCTCTTCTTCTGTTTTAATATCATCTTTATATCCTAAATTGAAACCAGCTTCATTGTTCAAAAGATCGATTGCTTCTTTGTAGGTAATCTTTTTGAAAGGAGCTTTGAAAGACTCAAGAATGGAAGTGTCTCTTTCCAACTCTTTCAATTCTGCTCGATTGTGAGTAAGAACATAATGTACAATATAGTCGACAAGTTGTTCTTGTATCTCCATGTTACCTCTAAAGTCAACAAAAGCTTCTTCACCTTCAATATGCCAAAACTCATTGACATGACGATGGGTACGCATTTTTTCAGCTCGAAAACTAGGAGTGATAGCATAAACTTTCTCTAAACTATAAATTAAAGCTTCAAGATAAAGCTGAACACTTTGGCTAAGATATGCTTGAGTATCGAAATACTTCAACTTGAAGAGAGTAGATCCACCTTCACAAGCTGAACCAGTTAATATTGGAGGAGTAGTTTCATAGAAACCATTCTCAAAAAACCATTCGCGAGCTGCTCGAAGAACAGAAGCCTTTACTTTCCAAACATTTGTGGCTTTCCAACTGCGAAGGAATAGATGAGAATTATCAAGGATAAACTCACGAGATTGGTCCTTAGCAATAGGAAAAACCTCACCTTTGTGAATTAGAGTGAAATGAGTAATATGAACTTCAACATTATTAACAGCTCTATGGTCTTCTTTTGGTTTTCCAACCAAAATGACACTATTCTCTATTGCAGTATTATTTAGAGCTTCCCAATCTTGTTCAGATAAAGAATCTTGTAAAGCTACACATTGAATGATACCGGTAGCATCACGTAAAACAAAAAAAATCTTGTTCTTCATCTTACGTATTCTATAAATCCATCCGCGAAGTCTCACGGTCTCAAGTTCAGCAAGAACTTTATTTACTGCAATAAATGACTCGGCTGTCATAAACGGAAATTAAAGAACTAGTAAAAAAACATTAAGGTGATAGAGGAGAAATAGTTAATTAAATAAAGAAAAAGGAATAAAAAAGAAAGAAAAAAAGAAAAAGTTTTAGTTATTATTATGGACAAAGTGTAGGGCGTTCATCTGTAGCAGCATATGTGTACATAGACACTCCCAAAGCCCAAAGCATGAATTTAGTTACCATGTCATAATGAACTCTATACTTCTTCTTCGAAAAAACTACCATAAAGGCATTAATGATCCAAGTAACATAGATTATAACTCCATATCCGAAAAAGACAAATCCCCAAACAATCGAATAAAGGAAAGTCATAATCGTTCTTATAATACAGAACTCTACACAATCAGCTTCTTCCACATAAGGTGGGATTCTAAATTGTTGTACCATTTTATTCACCATTGATTTTCTCACATTTCTGTGAAGCAAGACCAGATACTAAAACTACTATTTAAAGAATATGTAAGTACTAACAAAAAATTCTATTAAATGAAAAGTAAAAGAAAGTATACTAAAATGAAATAAAAATATAACAAAAAAATGAAAAGAAATAAAAAAATATGTTTAGGCTTCTCCCCAAACTTCAATAAAACCAAACATAGCTCCTTCAATAGCTCCAGACATTATACCTATTTTCCCTGAAGTCAATCTATCATCCACTGTAGATAATCTCAAAATTCCGTCAATATAGACTTCAATAGTCGAACCAACAACAGCTACAGTATAAGTATACCATTTGTTATCATCACGTCGTCCATTACTAGTACTAGTTTCCCAATTCCAAAGAACAGAGTGTAAAGTGTATAATGTGCCTTTATCTCCTGAAGCGACAGGATTGTCTGGATGTCCAGGGTATCCCTGTCCCTCAACAAAAAAGAGCGTCAGTCTTCTTCCTTCCATTATACCATTGTAATGTGGTCCATTTCTACTGTCGGTAAGAGTATGATCATTAGTGTAAGCCACCAAATAATAGCCTGGTTCTCCCGTATCATTGTAATCCTCTTGAAACCTAAAAATTATCCCCATTATATCATCATCATTATTTGCATGCAAAGTGAAAGTAATGTTTACATCAGTAAAAACGTATTCTGGGTCGTCTAAGATAATAAACTGACAGTTATTTCGACCATATTTGAGTACTTTGTCATCATTGAAGTATTGTACAGTCCAATCACTTATACTTCTAGTACCAGCAGGGCTGTGATCAGCTATATGGAAATAAGTCCAACCAGTAGGTGTGTCACCAATATTATAACTTTCAAAATCTTCGCTGTAGAATATTATTATAGGCGTATACTGGGCTGGAATAACTAAATTTGTAATAAGTATCAAATCGTTATAGTAAACCTTAACTTGAACTGTGTCTCCATGTCTAATACGAAAAGTGTCAATGTTTAGTGGACTAACTTCAACAATTCTAGCTATTCCTACACCTACAGTGATAGGAACACTCGATGCATGCCAATCTGTTAATTCACTGTTTTGTAAAACTTCTACTTTTTCAATATCTGCTGAAGCATCGCCAATGTTTCTTAAGCCTAAGCTTATTTTATCTACATATTTATTTCCTACTGTATCCTGAAGTGTCACACTTTCTTGGATTAATGTAGGATTCCCAGTTAGCATCGGGATTGCAATAAAGTAAATTAAGGCTGACGCCATAACAACTAATCCAATCAATAAAACCGAAGCTATAACTGGTGAAATAGCTCTCTTCTTTACCCCAAAGAATTTCATGTAAGGAAATTAGCGCTAAATCAACATATAAAGATTATTCTAGAGGTATCAAAGTTTTGGATTACTGAAATGATTTATCTTTTATAAACAAAAGAGAATAATTTTCATTCTTTAACATCTTCTTTCTTGAAGGTAAACGGATTATCTTTCTCAATAGTAAAAGGATTGCTGTCTACTGAATTATTTGTGGACTGAACTTGGTTGTGCAGTTTGTTAAGTATTTTATTTATTCTTATACGTGTATTTTTTACAGGATTACAAGGAGGATCAGCGTAACTCAAGGGACAAGTGTCACAGTATTCAAAATTTTTCCCTTTTCGAGTGATGTTATAAAGGAATGTCATAGGTATAAGAATACCTACAAGAAGTAAAGTTATCCAATAATTAGACGATAAAAAAGCAATTATAAGATAAGACCCTAAACCTAAACCTAAAAGTGCACGTAGAATAGTTTTGAATAATTTTTTTTGCGGCTTTAGAAAAGATTGAACCAAAGCAGCTAATAAACCTGCTACAGCTAAACTAAAGAGAAGAAAAAAAAGTTTAACAAAAAATTCAGGAACTATTAGATAACTGAGTAAAAGAAAGGCAATGGAAGTATAAACACTCGTGCAACCTACACATAGATGGAGTTTTCCTATTGTAAAATAATGGTTTTTGTATCTACTACAAACAGGGTGATGAGTAAGATTTTGCCACGCTGTTACTTTAAAAATTTCTATTTGAACTTTAAGAG
>CAZEQQ010000008.1:0-7647 GCA_964514425.1 uncultured archaeon | reverse complement strand
GTGTCTGATAAGTAGGGGGTAGAAATCTCTTCTTGCATAAAACCATCTTTTTAGGAATCTTTCTTTAACTCTAGAGTTTTAAGAACCTTTTATCTTTTTTGAAAGAGAAAAAATTTGACATAGTAAAAGGAATTTGAGTTAATTTCTTTAAAATCAACTTTTATCCTCGTAATTAAAGTAAGTCGCATTAATGGGCTTGTTTGTTTCTAAAACAAACTTTTTATGTTTGATTGTTTTAGGGTAAAGAAGTTATGTACCTCGGAAAAAAACTCAATGAGAAAGAAATGAAAGAATTAAGCTTCTTGATAAGTGAGATAGCTAGTATAGAGGACTTAACTGCATTATATTCCAAAATATTAGACCTATTCCTCTTTTTATTTAATGAAAAGAAAGGAGGTATAATGATTTGTGATAAAGAACTAAAGGGAGAAGTGTATTTAACAAGTGTTGCAACGAGAGGTTTTTCACCAGAATTTGTCAGAAAGGGATTACATCAAACAATAACAGATGAATCTAAAGGATTTGCAAGCGAAGTTGCAAATAAAAAAGAGATAATAGTTGTGAAAAACGTTTCACAATACGATAAATTTATTCACAAACCAGAATACTTTGAAGAAGAAAATGTTCTATCGGTTGTGGGGATACCTCTCATTAATAAAGGCAGTAATGAAACAATAGGTGTTGTTTTAATAGCTATCACTACAAATGGAGAGCTCATTGAAGAGAGAAAAGACTTCATTGAGTTTATAGCGAATTTCACTGGTCATTCTATTTATCGTATCAAAAAAATACAAAAACTAAATGAAGATTATAGTAAATATTTTTCTTTGTTTAACAATGCCACGGAAGGTTTTTACATTAGAGATGCAGAGGGAGAAATTGAAGAAGTGAATAGAAGTTTCCTAACAATTTTGGGATTAAAAGAAGTAGAGGTTATTGGTAAAAACATTAAAGCTGTGTTGAACGTAATTAGCGATTATGGTGAAGAGATTAAAGATGTTATTAAAGTCTCTACTCCTTCAGGTACAAAAACATTAAAAATTTCAATAGGTTCAATAGAAATTGCAAAAGAAACAAAGTTCTTCGGTGTTTTAAGAGATCTTACTGAAGAAATGGAATATATAGACAAATTATTGAAAGAGGATCAGTTGAAAGATCTTTTTGCACAACTTTTAGCTCAAGAAGTGTTTGACAATTTATTAGGTGTTCATGGATATCTTGAATTGTCTTACGATACAATATCCAAAAAAATAGAGAATGAAAAAGAAAAGGAATATCTTGAAAAAGTGATGAAAAAAGTTTATGTTCTAATGGAAAATGTAGAAAAAATAAGAAAATTCACCCTTTTAGATAGGATAACAAAGAAAGATATACAAGTAATTGATGTACAAAATATTGTTAATTCTATTCTAACTAACTATAGTCTAAATAATGTACACGAAACAATAACTGTTATTTATGAAAGTTTAGAACATTTTAGTTCCCATAAACTTATTGAGACCGTTATTGAAAATATTTTAGATGTTCCTCTAAAATTTCATCTACAGAACAAAATTCCAATAGTTTTCAAAATACAGATGAGTAAATTTTTCTTACGCCAACAACAAAGATTGTTTTTGTCTTTTTCTTTTACAACAAAGGAAAAATCAAAACAAAGGATAGAAGAATTGCACCAGATGTGGATTAAAGATATGAGAGTAATTATAGCTTTGCAAATTCTCGAAAGGATAGATGGAAAAATTACTTATAACTTCAGCGACGCTGAAGGAAAAGACGAGTTGTTACTAACGTTAGACTTACCCTTTGTCTTAAAAGATGTATGGTAAAGAAATTTTGTAGTATTGTCCCAAATTCTGTATATGGAATTCATGAATTCAATTTTAGAAAAGAAAAAAGGGAAAAAAGAAAAGTGTTTTAAGAAAAATTACACCTAAATATCACATTCAGTTTTATCTTTACATCTAACAATCTTCTTTCTGATCTCACCAATGATAAGTATTGGAATAAGTGTTAAAAAGATCATTCCCCAATGTTCAAGGGTCAAAGGTGCTGTTCTTATGAATATGGCGATGAAAGGAACATAGATTGCTACTAATAGCAGTAATATAGAAATGAAAATTGCCAAGAAAAGATATTTGTTTTCAAAGGTTCTCTTTGAAAATATAGTTCCTCGTTGACTTACAGTAATTGAGTGACCTAATTGGTAAATAACCAAGGCGGCAAAAACAATTGTTTCGGGTATGTTACAAGTGATACTTGGATCATAGTTCTTATCAAAGCCAATCGACCAGAAATAGAGGAAAGTTGTTGCAATACCATACATAATACCAGTACTTAATATTAAAATGATCATATTTTTACTGATTATTGGTTCATCGGGGTGACGGGGTTTTCTTTCCATTATATTGCCTTCAGGACTACACAAACCTAAAGCAATAGCCGGACCAACATCAGTCACTATATTGATGAAGAGTAGTTGAATGGCGAAGATAGGGATTATAATATAATTTCCTGTTAGAAATGCGTAACCAAAAATCAATGCAAAAACTACAGAGAGTATTTCACCAGTGTTAGCTGATAAAAGATATGCGATGAATTTTTTCATGTTGTCGAAGATTAACCTTCCCTCAGCAACTGAATCGATGATGTTAGCAAAATTATCGTCAACCAAAATCATAGCACTGGCTTCTTTAGCAACATCTGTACCTGCTATACCCATTGCCACTCCAACATCTGCTTTCTTAAGAGCTGGTGCATCATTTACACCATCTCCTGTCATAATAGCTATCTCACCATTCTCTTTTAGAGCGGTAACAATACGTAATTTATGAGCAGGGTTGACACGAGCAAAAACATCTGTAGTCTTAACTTTCTCTTTTAATTCTTCATCACTCATTTTTTCTAATTGGGCACCTGTTATAGCTTCAGCTTCAGAACTAAGAGAAATCTCTCTTGCAATAGCTTTAGCTGTAGATAGGTGGTCTCCAGTTATCATTATAACATTTATTCCTGCAGTATGAGCTTTCTTAACAGCTGGGCGACTTTCATCTCGAGGAGGGTCAATCATAGAAACAAAGCCTAAGAAAGTAAAATCTTTTTCTGCTTTTTCATTACTTTCTGATAAAATTAATCTTTCTGCTTCTTTTTTATCAATATCTTTGTAAACCAACCCAAGATTTCTGTAAGAAAAGTTCGAGGCTAAGTTTTCATTAACCTTTGAAATTTCGTTTTTATGTTCTTCAGTTAAATCTATTTCTTTGTCTTGAGCATAAAGCTTTGTAGAGAGATCTAATAAAACATCAATTGCTCCTTTAGCCATAATTCTGTATTGACCCGTTTCAGTGTTTTGCATGATAACACTCATTCTCTTTCTTTCGCTATCAAAGGGGAACAAGTAGGCTCGTTTCCATTGCTTTTCTTCAGGTTTCAACTCTTTTCCTTTTTCTGCTAAAATAAGTAAAGAGACTTCAGTGGGGTCACCAAAGATTTTGAAGGGTTTCTCTTCACCTTGCATCTCTATGGATGATTCGTTAGCAAATGTACAAATTTCTAAAGCTTTACGAACACTATTATCTGAAGGAGCTTTAGATGAACTATCTAAAGGTGTTTCTATAATACTTCCATTGTTGAAATACCCAGTACCTGTCACTTCATATTTTGTATCATAAGTCCAAAGAAGTTTAACGGTCATCTCATTACGAGTTAAGGTTCCTGTTTTATCTGTACAAATAACAGTAGATGCGCCTAAGGTCTCAACAGCAGGTAGTTTACGTATTAAAGCATTTCTCTTTGCCATTCTCGTAACTCCTAAAGCTAAAGTTAATGTCAAAACAGCAGGAAGACCTTCAGGAATGGCTGCAACTGCAAGAGCAACGGAAAACATGAACATTTCTCCAATTGACCAATGCGCTTTGTCAGGATTAATCAGAATCAATGTAAAACCTACAATGAAAAGAACGATTGAAATAATAACAATCACGATTGCTAATTGTTTTGCTAACACATGTAACTTCTTTTGAATAGGTGATTCTTCAGTACGAATCTCTGATAATGACGCAGCAATTAACCCTAATTCTGTCTTCATTCCAGTAGTAACAACAACACCCATTCCAGCTCCATTAACAATAGAGGTTCCTCGGTAAAGAATATTGATTCTATCTGCCATTCCTGTTTCAGTAGGTAAAATGGTGTTTATCTTCTTTACAGGAACTGATTCTCCTGTTAATATACTCTCATTCACTCTCACTTCATAACCTTCTACGAGCCTAATGTCAGCAGAAAGTGCATCGCCTGATTGTAGAAAAATTATGTCTCCAGGAACAACGTCTTCGGATTTTATATTAGTTTTATGTCCATCTCTCACTACTAAAACTTCACTAACTGTATATTTATCCAAAGCTTTAATCTTCTTTTCAGCGGATAATTCTTGATAAAAACCAAGAATAGCATTAATCAACACAACACCAGTAATCGCTATTACATCAACAACAGCTTCTTTTTCTTGCTCAATCAAACCGATGATTCCAGAAATAACAGCTGCTAAAATCAGTATTATTACAAGCAAATCAGTAAATTGCGATAGTAAAAGTTTCCATGGGTTAATACCTTCTCCAACATCAATTTTGTTACTTCCATAGGTTAAAAGTCTTGAAGATGCTTCCTCACTACCTAAACCTTCAAAAGATGTATTTAACTCCTTGTAAACTTCATCAATTGATTTATCATGAGTATTCATAAGTGATGATTCTTCTTTTCTTCTTAAATTATACGGAATAGCCTCGCTTTTTTAAAAAAAGGAATAAATATTAATTAGAAGTATATAAATAGTTATAATAATATAATATATGTTAATAACTATACTATGTGGGTACTTTGAGATTTAAATATTATTTGTCTAACCGCAAAAGAACTTATGAAAAGGGGAGAGGTAATTGATTATTGGTATTTCTAGATTTTGTGTTCATATTTTAAATGCAAAAAAATTAACAAATTTCCTTAATT
The DNA here is from genome assembly GCA_964514425.1 of uncultured archaeon. Lineage (GTDB taxonomy): Archaea > Asgardarchaeota > Heimdallarchaeia > Heimdallarchaeales > Heimdallarchaeaceae > CAZEQQ01. Next base: position 2,646 of record CAZEQQ010000008.1, on the reverse strand, counting down.
GCAGTTATCACTTTATCAATATCTTCGTGAGTGTTATAGAAATGGGGAGAAATCCTAATTCCATCTAATCTACTAGAAACAACAATATCTTGCTTACTCAACAATTTTGTCTTATCAAAAGCATTATCCATTTTGATATTGATTATACCCGACATATTATCATCGGTTAAAGCAGCTTGGAAATCAGTTAAGTTAATTTTTTCTAATTCTTCTTTCAGATACTTTGAAAGGGATAATACTCTTTTTTCTACCTTCTCTATACCATAATCTAAAATGATTTTCATTCCATGATAAGCAATATAATACAGTAACTCAACAGGATTTGTGTTGCTAAATTTGGTTATTTGAGGAAGATATTCCAATGTTTTTGTGTCCCAATAAGGAGCATCTTTGTTTCCCATATCGACACCAAAATACCCTACGAAAGGAGGGTAAAATTGATCGATATACTCTTCTTTCATGTATAAGAATCCAGCTTGAGATGGACCTAGTAACCACTTTGCAACACCACAAGAAAGAAAATCAACATCCCATTCTTTAACATCATTTACTAAAGCTCCTGTTGATTGGATCGTGTCTACAACTACTTTAGCATCATTTTCGTGAGCAATTTTCACAATTTCTTTAATATCAGCTCGAAATCCAGTAAGCCATTGAACATGACTTAAAAGAACCATTTTTGTATTCTTATCAATTTTTTCAGAGAAAAATTCAGGAGTGATTATTCCATTCTCATCTATAACAGGTCGATATTCAACACCTTTCATTTTTGAGAGATGTAAAGCACTATAAACTTGGCTCACGTAATCATTCCAATAACAGACAATGTTACAATTTTTTTCATAGTCTAAACAGTTTAAAGCTATAGTAGTTCCTGTAGTAACGTTGGCAGTGTAAGTTACCTCCTCTTTTTTTGCCTTAATGAGCTTAGCAAAGGATTCTCGAGATTTTTCTCCTATCGTTATAGCTTCTTCAAAGTTGAATTCTTGCCAGAAATTTGCATAATTAAACAATGCTTCTTTTGTTATTCCATGTAAAGGTCCTCTAGATGCATGATTAAGAAAAGTTTTACTTTGTAGAGTGGGTGATTCTGAACGAATTTTTTCGATGTAATTATCCATGAGCATACTATTCATTTATCTTTTTAAGAGTGTGGATGATTAAAGTAGAACAAATAGTAATATGATAAATTCTTTGGTTTAACAACCAATTTCTTTTAGTTTTCAAAATCTTTGAATGTGGTTAATGATCCATATGCCATTTTTAGCATTAAACTACTATTATAGTTTATTTCACTATTAGATTGCTGTGTGATTCTTCTAACAAAAATCACCCCTGTTATGAGTAAACAGAAAAATCCTATTATCTCATTTATGTAAGTTGTTGGATTTGATACCAAATAATACCAAAAATTACCAGAAGATTTCTCAAAATTGTAATTAATAAAAGGATAAAACCAAGGAATAAATCCTGTGACATCTAATAATATATGCATAAACCAACCAAATATTACTGATATCCAAATATATGCTCTTTTTCTAAACAAAATAAATGAGGTTAAACTCACGAGAAAAAAAAACAACAAACTATGTCCAACATGTCTACCAAAACCAAATAAAGGAAAAACTATGAGTTTATCGATTATATCTGGACCCATAGAACTAATTATTAAAATCAGAGGATGAAAATAGTTGTTCTTCCAACCCCTAGAAAAAGCTTCTCTAAAAGCAATTAAATTAATCTTTTTTGTCTTAGAGAAATGAAGACTTAATAAAATTATTTCACTTAATAGTAAAGTGTATCCTATATGTGCAAATAGAAACATCTTATTTTTTCTCACTCCAAGCGATAACATTTTTTACTAATTTATCTAAAATAGCAGATATACCTCGCCCATCTTTTGCTGAAATCTCATCATGTATGTTAGTGATTCTTTCACGTGTTATGGCCCTATTCATTCGATTTATTAATATATGAGCATCGATGGGGTTCAGGGCTTTTTGTGTCCTCTCACGTAAGTCGGATTTGTTTCCTAAAATATAAACAGGAATTTTTCCATAACCGCTATAGTTGGACAACTCATCATACCAATGAGGAACATGTCTAAACGTTTCAGGTTTACTAATATCATAAAGTATGATAGCTGCGCTCGCGCCCAAGAAAAACCTGCTTTTGGTTTGACCTGCTAAAAGTCTTGGAGGAAAATCAACCACTTCAATTAAATATTCTTTTCCCTCTAAAGTTTTTGTGACTTCAAAAATATCCACTTGCAAAGTAACTTTAGTTTTAGCTTCTTTTTCTGCTTGCATCATACGTTTGTAAAGCGTTGTTTTGCCTGTTTGAGGATCCCCAATAATTAGAATTTTTATTTTTGTAGTCATAAAAGTCGACCTATCATATCAACAGATAATTTAGTACCATAAAAAAATTTGGATTTTGGTTACTGTAATCGTTTTCTTATATCCTTACCAATGGTCTCAAAAGCTACATCAATATTAAGACCTGTTTTTGCACTTGTTTCAAAGAAATAGTTTGTAACACCTTGTTTTTTAGTTGATTTATTTAATTGATTAACGTAAGATTCAACATCTTTGATTTTAACGCTCTTTTTATCTTTAATATCTGCTTTATTTGCCAAAACAATAA